>NZ_FNPQ01000045.1:0-19113 GCF_900107335.1 Nitrosomonas sp. Nm58
GTCGCCACGCACCAGAGCAGGACGCTTCTCAGGAGCAAGCCCTTCGATCAGCTGCCGCAGACGGGGTAGGCTATGCTTGGCGGCATGGGATTTACCGCTTTGCACTTCGACATCAAGCACCAGGCGAACATTGCTGATTAAGTAAAGTATGCAGGGTGTGGCTTGGTCGCCCTGGCTTCCTGGGATTGTAGCCGATCTCAGCGCCTGCCTGATGGCCGTACAACAGCTTGACACTGGTATCAGCATCAAGAATCCAAGCAGTATTCAAGGCCTCGCGAGTACTCTCACCTAGCGCCGTGTCCATCCAGATCGTGCTCTTCATCAGCTGGACCATACAGGCCGCGCGCGTTGCGCGTCATCACAACGCTTGGGTAAATTCGGTGCAAGCGCACTCAGCGCGCGGCGTAAGCTCTCATCGCTCATGATCTTGCCCATGCCGAGTATCTCAGGCGCAACTTCGTCTCCTCGTAGCCCAGCGATGTGTGCATAGCGTCGCTGCCCATCAAGAATGGATAGCAACCAAGTGCCCAGTCAATCAACCTCGGCAGGCGCATTAGGACTCGTGTAAGGGAGCGGGCACCCCTCTACCCAGCGGCTAAATAAACCACTAACTTCCAAAAACTCAGCAAAAAATGCCAACTGACCCAAAGCCGTAGCACTTCCGTTTTCGTCCCAGCGTACGTGAAATCGACCACCAGGAGTCAACAAACACATCTCCTCTGCAGCTGGCACCATCTCCTGCACAGCGCTGCCTATCGCCTTCACCACCTCTTTTTCCTCAAAACCCTCTTCACCCATTGGGTGACTCCTTTATTCAACCATAAAACCTTTACAGTACTATGTTTGCAGCTGTTTTTATAGGTTCAACTGAGGAAAATAAGTTTAATGTTCCTTTAGGTAAAGATAGTCGCTTCGCTGCTTCAACCAGAGTTAATCCACTTTCTTTAAAAAACTTGACCGATTGTTCGCGGAACTCCTGGCTATATCGTGTTCGGGGTAATTGTTCCATCTATATCCTACATTTCATGTCTATATTTTATGAAACTTTGGACTCCACAAAACTCAGCATACCTCATAATTAAGGCGCCTATGTTCGTGATCGATTATGTGGTCGTGCATGAGCTGGCTCATCTGATCGAACAGAATCATACGCCGCATTTCTGGAATATTGTGCGAGCGCAGATACCTAACATGGAGAAAGCGAAAGCGTGGTTACTCAAGAATGGAGCGCTGCTGGAGCAAGATTTGTAAACGAAAAGGTGCAATACGGCAGACTGGTTCATTCGCGCCGGTTGTCACGGTGAATATGAACGGAAATTCATGTGCTACAAATCAGTAACGCATTTAAATTCTCGCAAATTGGCCGGGTTTTTTTATTACCTCATAAAGTTCAAATAAATTTGCTCGATACTTTTTGTTTTAGGAGAAAAGTCATGCCAAATGTCATGATTGTGATTTTATTGCTGCTCTTTACTGGAAACGCAAACGGTCAGGTATACAAATGGGTAGATGGAAGGGGAAAGGTGCAATACTCTGATCAACTGCCGCCTGCTGGCGCGAGCAAAAATGAAAAAATGATCAATATCCGCTTCTCCTCTCAGTCTGCCAATGATGAGGGTAAAGATAGCACAAAAGATGCAGCAAAGAAGGAACAAACACGGAAGGAAAAACGTGCCACCCAGGAGGAAGCAAAAAGTAAACAACTGACGGAAGCGAACATGAAAAAAGAGAACTGCCTGAGAGCGCGAAGCAATCTGGAATTGCTCAGAAATTCCGAGCGTTTGTCAGTGCCGGATGGCAATGGTGGCGTCATTGATGTGGACGATCACCTGCGTCAGCAGTATACGGCTGAAGCCTTAAACAATATTGCCACGTACTGTCAGTAATGAAATCCGGGGATGCATCAATGCAAGCATCAAAGAATTCACAGACTTCATTTCTTGTGCTCATTTTTCTTCTTTTTGATCAGCCAATAAGCAAAGCCGCCAATGCCTCCAAGCAGGAAGCCTAACGGGCCGGTTATAAAGATACCCAGTAGCGGGCCCTGGTTGGCCTCTGGTGTTACAATCATGGGGCCGAAGAAGCCTGCACAAAATCCGATAGAGCCCAGCACAATGGCGCCTAGAAATAGGCTCGAGACAGGTCCTTCTGGAATGGAGCCGAGTTTTTTCCAGCTATACAAGCCAACACCGCCTGTGCACAATGACGCGATCAGGTTAAGTACCCATGTGGGTTCCATGGACGGTATGAGTGAAATTGAGAACCAATAGGTGAAGAAATAGGTGGCGGGTACAATGACCAGCATTGCCAGAATACGAAAAGGAAGTGTCATGCTGGCACACCTTCGAATTTAAACCTGAATAACATTAATATGCTGGAATACACAAAACCTTCCATTATGGTAGCGCATCGATTAGCTTTTATTGTAACTGGGTTTAGCAGGCTGTGTTAGAGCTTGTATTAGAACGATCCATAACCAAAAAAGCATGTGCTAGCTGGATGTGGCAATGTAAAATAATAGGCTATGTTGCTCACGTGTACTGGACAGAAGCCACTGTCAATCCCGGCTAGAGAGATTTTCTGATTGGCTATCGAGCTGCCGCAGTAGGATATTGCTCATTTTGGAGTTATTTGATGGATATCACAAATATTAAAGTTTACATGCAAGCGGTTGGTCAGAACGCCCGGGCTGCTTCGCGTTTAATGGCAAAAGCGGATACGGCCAGCAAAAATCGGGCGCTGATGGCGATGGCCGAGGCTATCAAGCGCGATGAGAAAAATTTGTTGACAGCAAATGCGCGCGATCTCGAGAATGCTCAGGCTAAGGGATTGGGTTCAGCCATGGTTGACCGTTTGGCGCTTTTTGCCAAGAGTATCGCAAGTATGGCCGATGGCTTGCGACAAATTGCCGCCTTGCCGGATCCCATTGGGGAAATGAGTAATTTGAATTACCGTCCGTCCGGTATACAAGTGGGTAAAATGCGCGTGCCATTGGGTGTGATCGGGATTATTTATGAAGCGCGGCCAAATGTCACGGCGGATGCAGCCGGCTTATGTCTGAAAGCGGGCAATGCGGCTATACTGCGCGGTGGATCGGAAGCGATGCATAGTAATCAAGCCATTGCCACGTGCGTGAAAGAAGGGTTAAGGACAGCAGAGTTACCAGAAATGGCAGTACAAGTGATTGAAACCAGCGATCGTGCGGCGGTTGGTGAGCTTATTACCATGAAAGAATTTGTTGACATCATTGTGCCGCGGGGTGGGAAAGGACTGATCGAGCGCATTTCCAATGAAGCATGCATTCCCGTGATCAAACATCTGGATGGGATTTGCCATGTCTATATCGATGACCAGGCTGATCTGGACAAGGCCATTCGCATTGCCGATAATGCCAAGACGCAGCGTTATGGCACCTGTAATACCATGGAAACCTTGCTGGTGCATGAAGGGATCGCCAAGCAAATCCTGCCGCTTCTCTGTAAAATTTACTTGGAAAAGGGAGTGGAGTTGCGAGGTAATCAGGCAGCGTGTGCCATTATCCCGCAAATGAAGTTGGCAATGGAAGAAGACTGGCGCACCGAGTATCTTGCGCCTATTCTGAATATCGGTATCGTGAGTGGGCTGGATGAGGCGATCGAACATATTAATACCTATGGGTCTCAACATACCGATGCGATCGTGACGGAAAACTATAGCCATGCGCGTCGTTTCTTGCGTGAAGTTGATTCGAGTTCGGTCATGGTTAATGCTTCTACGCGCTTTGCAGATGGTTTTGAATATGGACTGGGCGCAGAAATTGGCATTTCTACCGATAAAATTCATGCGCGCGGTCCGGTAGGATTGGAAGGGCTCACGAGCCAGAAATTTGTCGTGTTAGGCGATGGCCAGATACGACAGTAATAGATTGATAACCTAAAATCTTCTCAATTTAAAAATAACAAGAAGTATGGCAAATCTAATTAAAGTGGAAGTTCCCGATATTGGCGACTTTAAGGATGTTTCCGTTATAGAGGTGCTGGTTAAACCGGGTGATAAGGTTGAGCAAGAAACTTCATTGATTGCGCTGGAAACGGATAAAGCGTCGATAGAAGTGCCTTCTCCTCAAGCAGGAATTATTAAGGAGATGCATGTCAAGGTGGGGGACAAGGTATCGCAGGGGTCGCTTATCGTCACGTTAGAAGCGATCACTTCCTCAACTGAGGCGACAATCACTCAAACCAGTGTCATTGATGACACTACGATATCCGATTTGAGCGAGTCTCAGTCAGTTATGACTACGCGTGACAGCCTGCACGCCGAGGTGGTTGTGCTGGGGGCGGGGCCTGGTGGCTATACGGCGGCCTTTCGTGCGGCTGATCTGGGTAAGCAGGTTGTGCTGATTGAACGTTATTCGACGCTGGGCGGGGTATGTCTCAATGTAGGGTGTATTCCCTCCAAAGCGCTGCTGCATGTCGCGAAAGTGATTACTGAAGCTAAAGAAATTGAGCAGCAGGGCGTCGTTTTTGGGAAACCCAAGGTTGCTATTGGCGAGCTGCGAGCATGGAAAGAATCGGTTGTTGGCAAACTTACTAAAGGATTAACTGCATTAGCCAAACAGCGCAAAGTAGAAATTATTCGAGGTATCGGTAAATTTGTTTCTCCTCACATGATTGAAGTAAATACCGAAGAGGGTATAACAACAGTTTCATTCGATCACTGTATTATCGCTGCGGGTTCAAGTGCGGCGCGTATTCCGGGTTTTCCTTATGATGATCCCCGGATGATGGATTCTACTGATGCATTGAAGCTGGCAGATGTTCCCAAAAAGATGCTTGTCATCGGCGGTGGCATTATTGGTCTGGAAATGGCGACAGTGTACGATGCGCTTGGCAGCCAAATAAGCATCGTCGAGCAAATGAATCAGCTTATTCCTGGAGCCGATAGCGATCTTGTCAAACCGCTTTATAAGCATTTGTTAAAGCGCTATGAAGCAATTTACCTTAACAATAAGGTCAGTAAAATCGAGGGGGAGAAAAAGGGATTAAAAGTATTTTTTGAGGGCGATCATGCGCCTGAACCTCAATTATATGATTGCATTCTGGTTGCAGTCGGGCGTCGTCCTAATGGAAAGATGATTGGAGCAGAAAATGCCAATATTCAGGTAAACGAACGGGGCTTCATTCCAGTGGATATGCAAATGCGTACCAATATCCCGCATATTTTTGCGATTGGTGATATTGCCGGGGAACCCATGCTGGCACATAAGGCGACTTATGAAGGTAAACTTGCGGCTGAGGTGATTGCTGGGCATAAGGTAGCCTTTGATGCGCGCACTATCCCCTCGGTAGCCTATACTGATCCAGAGATTGCCTGGATGGGCTTGACTGAAACTGACGCGAAGAAGCAAGGAATTGATTATGAGAAAGCGGTGTTCCCTTGGGCGGCCAGTGGTCGCGCGATTGCTATGGGACGTGAAGAAGGCTTTACCAAGTTACTATTAGATAAAAACTCTCGTCGAATACTGGGTGCCGGCATTGCGGGGGCGCATGCGGGTGAGTTGATCGCAGAAGCTGTGCTGGCATTGGAGATGGGCGCTGATATGCAAGATATCAGCCTGGTCATTCATCCTCATCCGACATTGTCTGAAACAATTCTTTTCTCAGCAGAAATGGCAGAGGGAACGATAACTGATCTGTATATGCCAAAGAGATAGCTTGGTAATTTTATACTTCAATTGAATCTGACCGGTTGTTTTTGAATTCGGATTGTGCAGACGGGCTATCCCAATAGGGTACCTCACCAATACGGGCTGAAAGAAAATCAATAAATGAACGAACTTTAGCCGGCAGATAACGGTTAGGCAGATAACACGCATAAACATAGCGTTTTACCGGTATATATTCAGATAATACTGCTTGCAAATTTCCATTTTGCAGCTCTTTCCCGATCGTGAAAGTAGGTAACAGAGCGATCCCTAAACCGCCAAGTACGGCTTGAGAAAGCGCATCGTCATCGTTAATACGCAGAGTTCCTGAGACAGGTACTGCAATTTCCCCTTCTGGCCCATTAAAACGCCAATAACCCTGCTCACCCGAGAGGGTATAGTCAAGGCAGTTGTGCTTGACCAAGTCACTCGGCGTGAGCGGTACACCGTGTTTGTAAAAGTAGTCTGGTGTGGCACACAATTTCCGGCGTGCAGGTGCTAGCTTCCGCGCAACCAGATTAAGATCCGGTTCGCCTGTTACGCGAATGATCACATCGTATCCTTCTTCCACGATATCCACTGGACGATCCGTAATGGTCATATCGATCCGGATTTCAGGATAGCGTCCAAGAAAGTCAGCAAGGGCAGGTGCAACGTGAAGTGTGCCAAATGCCACTGATGCACAAACCCTGAGCATACCGCGCGGTTCGGCATGCAAGCTAGTGACGACTTGTTCTGCATGCACAGCTTCCTCCAAGATGCGGATCGAGTGTTCCGCAAATGTTCTGCCTACTTCAGTCAGACTGAGATGGCGTGTGCTACGATTAAGCAATCTTGCGCCCAGATCAACCTCAAGCTTGGCAACAGCCTTACTTACCGCAGATCGCGAAGTATCCATGCGACGAGCCGCTTCTGCGAAACTACCTGCTTCTACAACACGGGCGAAAGTAGCAATAAGATTAAGATCTTGCATAAATAAACCTCCTGCTAAAATCAGAATTATTTCATTGTATCCTAATAAACTACAATGTAGTTCGTTTTAGCCTACTTATTTTTTGATCATCTTATTAATATTATATATCTTTAGAAAGAGGGTGTGAATTAAATCATAAGAGTTTCATATAGTTCCATTGAAGTAGCAGAGGGATTTTATGAGTACGTATGATATGACTGGCAATTGAGACGTTATTCCTCTAATTATAATTTAAGTCTAACACTGTAGACAGAAAAGAACGTATTGCTAGTGTAATTATTCTAAGCGGAGCATAAATAGGAATTTAAAGGTATGAGCATGACGAAAATTAAATTGTTTAATTTAATAATTTCGCTGCCTCGAGTGTTTCTGATCCATATACTGGCTTTTGTTATTTCTCTCAGCTCTGTGACAGCGGTTGCTATAGCTGCAGGAAATTCTTATAACATTATCGAAGCTGCCAGAGCCGATATAGAAATTGAAAACTGTAGTCACTTGGGAAAAGTTTGGGGAACCTCAGATTGGGGTAAATCATCCAAGAATGCAAGGAAGCATAAAGCAGAAGATAAGGTCTTGAAAATGGCCGCAGAACTTAATGCCACCCATCTTGTATGGCGCGAACACTCAGCAGGATCCGATTCTTACCCACAAGCTTCTGGCGATGCTTATCGTTGTGTAAATGAGAGAAAACCTGATATCGCTAAGAAATAAAGTAAAACTGCAAATGAAATAATTAATAATAATAAATGTAGTTTAGATTGGAGCGTGACTAAATGGCCTGTAGTTTGTATTTAGCCAAAGTCACGCTACTTTATTTTATATCCAATAAATTTTTATTGGATATCTTCTTGCTTACTTCGTTTTAAGTCACCTATTTGTTCCATCAGGATTTTTTTTTCGGCTTCCAGTCCCAAGTATTGTGTATAGAGCTGATCCATATCCGATGTGTATTGTCGTATTCGCTTCTGGCGCTCTTGCTTGTTCTTTACCATTTCCTCGTAACTTGGTGGAGACCCACCGATATTTATTTCAGGTAAAAACTCGCTCATAGGAGCTGTTCCAGTTTGAGGATATGTTCCAATTTGAGGCAAGGAAGTGATTCCTTCTTCCTGTCTTAATTCATAACGACGGAGCTCTTGTTTCATTTGGAATTGCTGAAAGGCATTCTGTTGATCCTGGTGGATACGTAACAAGCTGGTTTCTAGCTGACGAATTTGTTCATCAATGACAGACTCCGCCTGTGTTGAAAGTGAGATCAGCAGCAGGCAAAGAAGAAGCACTAACTTTACATTACACTCATAATCGATACTGATAAGGCGAGATGTCATCAATGTCATATTAGTAATCTTATATTATGTATTTCATAATTTTCGATATGGACAATCTGATTTAGTGCAATCTGCATAGAGGGATAGTGAGTGTTCCTGCAGATTGAATCCACGATCTTTGGCAATTCTGATTTGGCGCTTTTCAATTTCTGCATCATAAAATTCTTCTACACGCCCGCATTGTAGACATACTAAATGATCATGATGCGAGTCGCTGCTTAGCTCAAACACTGCTTTGCCACTTTCAAAATGATGACGTTCAAGTAAACCAGCTTGCTCAAACTGAGTTAACACACGGTAGACCGTTGCAAGACCAATATCTTCACCATCATTAAGTAATTCTTTATAGACATCTTCTGCCGACAGGTGACGAACTGAGCTATTCTCAAACAGATTAAGTATCTTTAGGCGGGGTAGGGTCGTTTTTAAGCCAATTGTTTTGAGGTCAATACCTTTGAGGTCTTCAGATTTGCTCATAGTTTAATCAGTCCAAAAAATTATTTGCTGTATCATATAGTGCTTAGTTTGCTTTGAAAACACTCGCGCTTAGTATGCACTTAAAAACACCATTGTTACTCGTTGCTTCTTTATTGTTTGGTTGTGCTTATATTCCAACGGTTCCATATAAAATTGATATCCAGCAGGGTAACGTAGTTACTCAGGAAATGATAGAGAAATTAAAACCGGGTATGACCCGGTCGCAAGTGCGTTTTGTATTGGGAACACCACTTATAATCGATGTTTTTCATAATAATCGATGGGATTATTTTTATTATTCTGCACCACGTGGAGTGTTATCTGAGAAACGAAAGCTGACAGTCATTTTTGATGGCGATCGACTTTCTCATCTTGAAGGAGATTTCTCACTTTCCACCTCTTCAGATAATGTGTTGCCGGTTGCACCTCATATCAAGGAAGAAAGTCAGCAATACATGGAAGAGGATCATGATGTGAGTGATGAGATTCCTAGTAATTAGTCTATTAGAATGTTCTATAGTAAATGGTGGAGTGCTATTGATCATCTTATTTGATTTGCGCATACCTAGTCAGTTCATATTCACTAAGGGGTAAAATAGAATTAAAATGATTAATGATATTTTTTCTAGACATCAATGACAATTCTGAATATTGCCGTAGCTGGAAGTACCGGGCGCATGGGTAGGGTGCTCCTGGAAATGATCGCCGAAGCGCCAGATTTGCAATTATCTGGCGCATTGGAACAAAAGAATAATCCATTCCTGGCAAAGGATGCGGGTGAACTGATTGGGGTGCCTTGTGGTGTTCCGATTAGTAGTGATATTGCTTCTGCACTATCCGGTAGTGATGTGTTAATAGATTTTACTCGTCCTGCAGGTACGCTTGTTCACCTTGCAATCTGTCGTAATGCTGGCATAAAAATGGTTATTGGTACGACCGGGTTCTCAGCGACTGAAAAAGAAGAACTCAAAGCAGCATCGAAAGATATTGCTATCGTATTTGCACCGAATATGAGTGTTGGCGTAAATGTCATGTTCAAATTATTGGAAGTTGCCGCTAGTACGTTACTCAATGAATATGATATAGAGATTGTGGAAGCACATCATCGGTATAAAGTGGATGCGCCCTCGGGCACTGCATTGCGTATGGGGGAAATTATCGCGGAAACGCTGAATAGGGATCTTGCAAAAGTCGCTGTTTATGGACGAGAAGGTGTTACTGGCGAGCGTTCTCCTGAAACGATTGGTTTTGCCACTATTCGTGGTGGCGACATTGTAGGCGATCATACAGCAGTTTTTGCAGGAACAGGTGAGCGTATAGAAATAACGCATAAGGCCAGTAGTCGCAAAACGTTTGCTGTGGGCGCATTACGCGCTGCCAGATTCCTTTCTGCTCAACGTAATGGTCTGTTTGACATGCAAGATGTGCTAGGCTTGCGGTAAATAAAATGGGATCGTAATTATCCGGTTTCATTATGGCGACTTATGTTATCGGCGATGTGCAAGGTTGTTATGAGGAATTCCAGCAACTTGTTGAATTGATTGGGTTTAACTCTGAGAGAGATAAATTGTGGCTAGTCGGTGATCTCGTCAATCGTGGGCCGGATTCATTAATCTTATTGCGTTTTATTATAAAGCTAGGCAGCGCTGTTATTCCGGTGCTGGGTAACCATGATTTACATTTGCTTCTGGTTGCTGAAGGTTTAACTAAACTGCGTTCAAGCGATACATTGCAGGCTATTCTGGATGCGCCTGATTGTCATGATCTGCTGAGATGGTTGCGCCATCAAAAACTGCTTTATGTTGATGATGAATATGCCTTGGTCCATGCTGGTCTATTGCCATCCTGGGATATCTCCCAAGCAGCAGAGCTCGCACAAGAGGTAGAAACAGCACTATGTGGGGAAAATTTTTATGAATTTTTTTCTCATATGTATGGAAATGAGCCAAATTTATGGCGCAACGATTTAACTGGCTATGATCGCTTGCGCGTTATCGTTAATGCGATGACCCGCCTGCGTGTTTGTACGCCAGAAGGTAGAATGGACTTCTCATACAAAGGCCAGCTTCACTCCATTCCCAAGGGATATCTACCCTGGTTTGAGGTACCCAATCGTGCCAGCAGATCGACTACAATCATTTTTGGTCACTGGTCCGCACTCGGTCTACAGATTAGAGGAAACTTGATTGCGCTGGATACTGGCTGTCTTTGGGGAGGAAAGCTTACTGCGATACGCTTGGAAGATCGGAGAGTCTTTCAGGTATCTTGCGCACAACAGTCAGTTGCAGCGCTTCAGAGATAGCATGCTCTGCCAAGCGTGTTAATTCTCGTCGATTCTTGTCTTCGCAGTTAATGGGATCCAAAAAGGATAATTCTGCTTTAATAGCAGGTTGCATTAGAATAAGTCTCAGCGATTCCAATATAGTCACGTTAACATAGGCCACACTTGTATTACGTGCTCCAGTGATATCGCGATAATCAATCGCAACTGGATGAAGAGATGCTTGCACGGTTACTGCAGATTGGAGTAGGGAAGCATGAAAGTGCAGAAGGACTGTTCCATCGCTGGTTGTACCTTCTGGAAAGATCGCGATACTATCCCCGGTAACAAGTGCTTTGACGATGTCTTGGTTAACGCGTATCGTATCATTACGTTTTTCGCGTTCGATGAAAATCGTTCCTACATTACGGCATAATATATTAAGCAGTGGCCAACTGAGGACCTCAGATTTGGCTACAAACCTAACAGGATACATTGTCAGAATAATCATGATATCCAGCCAGGAGATATGATTGGCAATTAATATGACACGTTGCTCATCTTCAGGAGGTAAGGGACCGCTACAGTTTAATTTAACGTTCAGAATCCCAAGCAGATTTCCCGCCCATTTCCGCACCATATATCTTTGTACGGGCCGATTGAAATACGGATAAGCTATGGACTGGAGCAAACCAGAGAAGATATGAAGCAGCAGCCTGCCAAACCGTAAGATCTGAATTATTTTAGAAGTCGAGGTGCTATTCATGAAGTCATAATAATGGTTAGTGCACCGTATCGCTCAAATAAAAACCTGACTCGCCTAGCGGTTTCTGCGATTCACCTCTATTAAATTCATAATGTACCTTACTTTAGTTACAGTAGATTGATATCAACTTTAATTTGAGTACCTAGAAGATTCGATTTCCAAATATTTCAAAATAAAGCTGATCAATTTCGTCTCGACTAAATCGATGATTCTGCCCACCACGGTATGCAATTTTGATGGCGCCTAACAGCGAAGCAAGCTGTCCTGTTGTTTGCCAATCCATGTTAGTAGCGATGCCATAAAGCAACCCTGCTCGGTAAGCATCGCCACAGCCAGTAGGATCTATGATTGCATCAGGCTTAACACAGGGAATTTCAATCTGGCGGCCTTCAGCATAAATAATTGAACCTTGTGCACCTTTAGTAACGATCAGGGCTCTAACCCTATTTGCAAGCTCACGCAACGTGTATTTCGTTCGTTCTTGCAATAATTGGCCTTCATAATCATTGACTGCGATATAGTCGGCCTTATCAACAAAATCAATCAATTCATCACCGCTGAACATGGGTAGTCCTTGACCAGGATCAAATATAAAGGGAATACCGCATTCTTGAAACTCGCACGCATGAGCAATCATTCCATCACGACCATCAGGTGCAATGATGCCTAGATTGATATTCATGGCATCTTTTACAGAGTTATAGTGTGAAAAATTCATAGCACCAGGATGAAAAGCCGTAATCTGGTTATCATCTAGATCAGTAGTAATAAATGCTTGTGCAGTAAACGCATTGTTTATTTGGCGAATATAGGTTTTAGCCAAATTCAGTTTTTCCAGACGGTATGCATAAGGCTGGAAGTCATCACCCACTGTTGCCATCATTAGTGGATTACCGCCTAGCATATTTAGATTGTAGGCAATATTGGCGGCACACCCTCCGAACTCGCGTCGCATGTCAGGAACGAGAAAAGCTACATTTAGTACATGAAGTTTGTCGGGCAGAATATGATGCTTAAAATGGTCTTTGAATACCATTATGGTGTCATAGGCAATAGAACCACATATAAGGGTATGCATTATTTCTAAGTTCTGGGACTGAAAAGTGGTTAGAAAAGCTTCTCCCCAAGCAGGATGATCAGAATCTAAGCCAGCCAGCCGGGGAGTCTATTAATGGTCACGAAATGCCAGCAAGATTAATTACGGCTTCCAAGTTAAATCTAATTCCCTGGCAGCTTTGACATCATCCAGTTTACGTAGCGGCATATCATGTGGTGCACTTTTAACCATTTCTGGTTGGTTCTGAATTTCCACAAGAATCTCTTTCATAGCGGCAACAAATGCATCTAGCGTTTGTTTGGATTCTGTTTCGGCAGGTTCAATGAGTAGACACTCAGGAATCAATATTGGGAAATAGGTAGTAGGTGCATGATAGCCTTTATCCAGCAGCCGTTTAGCTAGATTCATCGCAGTGACGCCTGTTTCTTCTTTAATATCTTTTAGCGTAACGATAAATTCATGACTTGCGCGACGTGTTGGGAAAGCAATTTCAAATCCAGCTTTACTCAATTCTGCCATTAAATAGTTGGCGTTGAGTGTGGCGTATTTGGAAACACGGTGCATGCCTTCTGCACCCAGTAAGCGTACATAAATATAAGCGCGCAATAATACTCCCGCATTACCCATGTGTGCGGACAGCCGGCCGATTGTTTGCGGTACATCTTTTTCCGTCAACCAGCGATAGACTCCCTTTTCATGGGCAACTATAGGGATGGGTAAGAATGGCAGTAAACGTTCTGCAACACCTACTGGGGCAGCACCGGGGCCTCCTCCGCCATGGGGCGTTGAAAAAGTTTTATGTAAATTAATATGAATGACATCGAAGCCCATATCCCCTGGTTTGACTTTACCCAAAACAGCGTTAAGGTTAGCACCATCATAGTATAGAAGTCCCCCGACCTCATGAACAATGCGACTCATCTCCGAAATATTTTTCTCAAAAACTCCGAGTGTTGATGGATTTGTCAACATTAAGCCAGCAGTCTGTGGGCCGACTGCTGCTTTCAATGCAGCCATATCGACATTGCCTTCTTTATCTGTGGGTATTTCTACTACCTTGTATCCGCACATGACAGCAGTAGCTGGATTGGTACCATGAGCGGCATCAGGTATGATGATTTCTGTACGTTCTTTATCATTACGCGCTTCATGATAGGCGCGTATCATCATAACGCCAATTAATTCACCTTGTGCGCCAGCCATAGGCGTCAGACTGACGCCTGCCATCCCGGTCACATCTTTCAATATTTCCTGCAATTCGTACATACAGGCTAGAAAGCCCTGTCCTGTATCTTCAGGTGCTGATGGGTGCCGAGCCAGAAATTGCGGTAGCATAGCTAGCGCATTGCAGGCACGAGGGTTATATTTCATGGTACAGGAACCCAATGGGTAGAATTCCGTATCGATCGAAAAATTCTTTTGGGAAAGACGGGTGTAATGACGTACAGCGTCCATCTCAGAAACTTCTGGAAGAAGCATGGGCGTCTTACGTAGCAGATTTTGTGGAATATTTTGCTTTTCTGCTTTAGTAGCCGGAGCTTGGGAATAATTACGCCGTCCTGGGCGTGAGTGTTCAAATATCAGCATATGAGTTTTACGCGATTGGAAAATTAATTCAAAGCAGCTAAAGCTGCATCATAATTGGGTTCATCTCTAACTTCTGGTACTAATTCGGGATGAATAACTGTATCGTTTTCATTCAGCACGATAACTGCTCGTGCAGTAATACCAGCAAGCGTAACCATGGTTTCCTTTATGAGTTCGACTGAATGAAAATAATGGAAAATTTAATTATTGGTATTTTTTAAGAATTTGCCCGAGTATCTTGCTGTACTTATTCAAATCATCAGCTGTCTTGGTTTCAGTGGCGCATACCATCAGAGTATTGTTTAATTCAGGGTAATGCTCCTGCAAGTTTAACCCTCCAAGAATATGCTGTTCTTTGAGCGCTTGCAGAATATCACTAACTGGTCCGGGTAGTGTCAGTGCGACTTCATGAAAGCTAGGGCCGCTGTAAGTTCGTTTTACACCAGGCAATTTCTCCAACAGCTCTACTAACTGCAACATGTTTGCATGTGATTGAGCCGCAACCCGACGTAATCCTTCAGGGCCTAATAAAGACATATAAATGGTCGCCGCTGTCACCATTAATCCTTGGTTAGTACAGATATTAGAGGTGGCTTTGGAGCGGCGGATATGCTGCTCACGAGCTTGCAAAGTCAGTACAAAACCAGGTTTATTATCTAAATCGACAGTTCTGCCGATGATGCGTCCTGGCATTTGCCGAACCAACTCATGCTTGCATGTCATAAACCCGAAATAAGGTCCGCCACTGGAGAGGGGAATGCCCAGGGGTTGACCTTCACCTACTGCAATATCCGCACCTTGAGTGCCCCATTCGCCTGGCGGTGTTAGCATCGCGAGCGCCATCGGGTTAACGACGGCGATTACGAGTGAATGTTTATCATGCGCCCAGTCAGTAATGGCATCGACTTGTTCAAGAATGCCAAAGAAATTGGGCTGAGGAACGACGAGTGCAGCGAACTCTTCTTTCCCAAATTGTTCAAGATGCTCAGGTAGAACCTGACCGGATTCTGGGCAGAAAGGGATTTCTACAACTTCGATATCTTGGTTACTGACGATAGCACGCAATACCTTGCGGTAAACAGGATGGACAGTTCGAGGTACCAAAATTCGGCGTGAGGTCTTGTGTTGGCGGACAGCCATCAGCGCAGCCTCAGCAAGCGCCGTTGCGCCGTCATATAGACTTGCGTTTGATACGTCCATGCCAGTCAATGAGGCCATCATTGTTTGGTATTCATACAATAGTTGAAGCGTACCCTGACTTGCTTCGGCCTGATAGGGCGTATAAGAAGAATAAAATTCGCCACGAGTAGTAATTTGCCAAACTGCTGCGGGAATATGGTGTTCATAGGCGCCAGCGCCAATGAAATTAAGATAAAACCCATCTTTCTGGGCACGCTCATGCATCAACCTTGATATTTCCATCTCACCCATGCCTGGGGGCACGTGGGTTAATGCGCCTGTCTTCAAGTCGGAGGGAATTTCATCAAATAATTCTTCAATAGAGCCTGCTCCGATACTTGCAAGCATCTCTACGACATCTTCTTCAGTGTGAGGAATAAATGGCATAATTGGTAGATTTTAAAATAATTTGAAGCAATGAATCAGTGAGAAAAGAATCGGGGATTAATGCGCTTCGCTTTCCAAAGCTTTTTCATATCCTTGCGCATCAAGCAAGCTTTCCAAATCAGCAATATTGGCTGGCTTTAATTTAAACAACCACGCATGATAGGGGTCTTGATTGATTTTCTCTGGTGAAGATTCGAGTTCGGAGTTCACTGCGACAACTTCACCTGCTAGAGGAGAATAAACATCGGCGGCAGCTTTGACGGACTCTACTACAGTACATTCTTCTTTTTGTGCGAGAATGCGTCCGATTTTGGGCAGTTCAACAAATACCATGTCTCCAAGTAATTCCTGAGCGTGCTGGGTGATACCTACCGTAACTGTACCATCACTTTCAGATTTCACCCATTCATGCGATTTTGTATATTTCAGTTGTGTTGGGATACTCATTTTTTATTCTCCAATATTAGGAAAGGTTTTGGTGATCTTGGCGTCAAATCAGAATTTGGCCATTTCGTACAAATGGATATTTTACGACTTTGGCAGCGAGTTTTTTATCTCGTATCAATACATGAACCTCTTCGCCGATGGCTACTTGTACTGGAAGGCGTGCCAAAGCAATTGACTGATTAAGTGTGGGTGAGAAACCGCCGCTAGTAATTTCTCCCTCACATTCACTTTGATTATGTTGTGTCATGACTTTCTGGTGGCTACGAAGCACGCCTTTATCCAATAATAAAAGGCCTACTAATTGTCGTTTGATAGCAGTCTGCAGAAGCGCTTGTTTGCCGATAAAATCCCGCTCACTTTTCAGATCCACTGTCCAAGCCAATCCTGATTCAAGCGGATTAGTCGCTTCGTCCATATCCTGACCATAGAGATTCATCCCAGCTTCCAAACGCAGCGTGTCTCGAGCACCTAATCCCGCTGGCGCTACGCCAGCTGCGTATAGCTTTTTCCAGAATGCGACTGCTTCGTTGGCTGGTAAAATGATCTCAAAACCATCTTCACCCGTATAGCCAGTGCGCGCAATAAAATATTGATCAAAAGTTGCTGATTGAAACTGCTTTAGATTTTCCGTGACAGTCTGAGCACCCGAGATGACTTGCCAAACTTTAGCCCTTGCATTTGGGCCTTGTATGGCAATCATAGCCAAATCGCGGCGTGGTTTTATTTCAAGATCTGGCGCAGCTTGATCGCGTTGTAAAGTAATCCATGCGATATCTTTATCTGCAGTCCCAGCATTGACTACTAATCTAAACCAAGATTCGGATAAGAAGTAGATAATGAGATCATCAATAATTCCACCGTCTGGATTAAGCATGCAGGTATAAAGGGCTTTACCTGATACAGTGAGTTTATCTACATTATTAGCAGCTAATTGCCGCAAGAAATTGCGAACATTTTCGCCTTGAATATCGACGACCAGCATATGTGATACATCGAACATGCCTGCATCTTGCCTCACCTTATGGTGTTCATCCAATTGCGATCCATAATGAAGAGGCATATCCCAGCCACCGAAATCGACCATTTTTGCATTCATGTCTCGGTGAGCTTGATTAAGAGGGGTGATTTTTAACACAGATTTTCTCCCTAAGATAAAAAATGAAGTCTTCTCATTTGACTTCACCCCTCTGTCCTTTTACCTGAGAGTTTTACGGTAGAACTCTGTCCGTGTGCCCCTTCGGTGGCTGAACTCACTGTTCGGCGCTCTCCAGATTGCCTGTCGCAAGCAGTTTTTTTAGTCAATACTGTTTCTATTAACTATACCTGAGCGATTCCGGGGGGGTTACGCCTTCGGCGGCGCTGAAGAAAGCGCGCTCTCCTGCTTGGATATAAAATGGCAGTTCGCCACTATACCTTAGCTAGACTAGCGAAACAAGATGGTTACATAACCATTCTTTTTTTCATGACAGGATATCGAAATGTTCTTTCTGGTATGTAGTGCATCTATGCAATCGTTATACGATCCAGAGTTTAATAAGATATACATGAGTTGGTGCATGTATTCGGTTTGGCATGTCAATCTGCAAAGGAAAAATTATTTGCTGAACTCGGAAGTAAATTGAAATTTGACGAATACCTTCTGAGAAGGTATATTAGCTGACTTTCCGGGGTGTAGCGTAGCCTGGTAGCGCGCCTGGTTTGGGACCAGGATGTCGGGAGTTCAAATCTCTCCACCCCGACCAGTTTTATGTACTACTGTGTTGGATTAAACCCGGTTTGAGTAGTGCCCGTAGCTCAACCGGATAGAGCACCAGCCTTCTAAGCTGGGGGTTACAGGTTCGATTCCTGTCGGGCACGCCAAGATTGCACTTTAAATTGCAAAAAATCATTTCTAAAGGTAATTAGAATACCTATTTATAATAGATGGTGGCTGTAGCTCAGTGGTAGAGTCCCGGATTGTGATTCCGGTTGTCGTGGGTTCGAACCCCATCAGCCACCCCAACAGCTTGAATTTCTTTTAAAACTAATCAAATATTCTTGAGTTAGGGAGGAGGCGATATGGTGAGCACCTCTAAAGTACATTTAAAATACTTGAGCTAAGATATTCAGCATAGTTTTTGTTTTTTGCTGCGGCGCATGAATTCCTGAAAACCGTTACTTTTTATTTGCTCAAAGACGACGAGCTAAACGATGACTCATCGCAAGCCGTAGCTCGCTGCGAATCGTATTGCTATATCTTGCTTTCATCTGCTTTCTTACTATCGGGGATGAGCGTATGCGCCCCACCTCAGATCGATCAAAGGAATTTGATATATTTTTTGTCGATGGTAATGCGGGCATCAACGCTGTTTTGTTCAATACATCCAAATTATTTTTGGGTAGATAGTCATTCTCAATACCCAACTGATTCCGCAGTCCGCTGAAGGTATCCTTATCCTGTAGTGCTGCCAGAGTCGATTTCTCTTTCTGCTAGTCATTGGCAGAGAGACTTAGGACTGGTTCGCGATAGTTTGGAAATCGGAGTTTTCGCAGAACCAGCCGTTGTAGGAGTAGTCAAGCTTGTCTTTCTTGTCCATGTGATGCCCATAATGAACGCTAGTCAGATAAAGATTCGGCTCAAAAAAACGCTTGTTCAGTGAATCAGAGAAGAAGCTACTTCTGATAACAACATGCTAAAGAAATTTTATAGAACACTGAACTGTCCCCCCTCAGTTATCTGTGCTTATCCCCATCTTGAAGGTCAGTTAGGCATGCCGCTAGAAAGCATCAACAAATACGACCTAAATTTTACATAAAATAGCTTATGGTGCAAGGAGTGCCGAATTCTTTATGTTAGAACCTGTTCAAAGTCTTTTCGTTTGACAGAAAAAGTGCGATATTTGCAGGATGAGAACAAGTTATCCAAGTGATATCAGTCGCGAACAGTTCGAGCAGATCCGCCCACTGCTGGAAAGTGCGCGCAAGAAGAC
>NZ_FNPQ01000122.1:0-1165 GCF_900107335.1 Nitrosomonas sp. Nm58
GTAAATTGACTGGATAGGAAGAGCCGTATGAATCGAGAGGTTCACGTACGGTTCTGTGAGCACCTGAAGGGGAAGTTCCTTCGGGTGACTCGACCAGGGTTTTGCGTTTCACGGCGGTGGTTTCATACAAGCGAACGCGTCACAATTCAGCAATCTTTTTGAAGCATCTTTCGGAAGTCGCTTCAATACTAATAGGAAGAATCGTGATTATGGCTTTAATCTATGTGGAGAAGATACTCATGTCAAATACTGATTAATAATCTTGAAGATGTTTATCATAAATCACGTCTACCTAAGTTAAGCATACTGAGTTAGGTCCCGATAGACGATCACAAATCAAAGAACATATCTTACGCATGAATCGCCCCGGTTTTTCCGGAGACTTTTTAGTTTGAGTCAGGCTGCATTAGCTGACTCCTTTAATTGGCGATAATATGCCATTTCAAATTCAGCCGGTGGAATATTTCCAATCGGCTCCAATAATCGGCGATTGTTGAACCAATCGACCTATTCCAAAGTGGCAAATTCCACTTCATCAATATTGCGCCAGGGGCCGCGATGCCGAATGACTTCTGTCTTGTATAATCCGTTAATCGTTTCGGCCAGCGCATTGTCATAAGAATCGCCAACACTGCCAACAGAAGCATCAATATTGGCTTCTGCGAAACGTTCCGTATAGCGAATCGACAGATATTGACTGCCATGATCGCTGTGATGGATTAACCCACTGGTTTCCCGCCGCGCCCACAATGCCTGTTCCCATGCATCGAACACCCAGTCTGTATGCAATGACCGGGTGACCCGCCAGCCGAATAAATCGTGCAAAAACATCTGTAATAAAAGCTACATAGTCGGCCCTGCAAAATTCACCCGGCTGCTAATATAGATTTAACATGCCGAGTATTCACATCAACAGTCAGAAGTTCGCTCCTGATAGAATTGACCAGCTGAAGCAATAAAATGCGTAAAAAAGCCGTCTTCAGCCCCAGGCGAACCATTGCTCGCAGCAACCAGCGTAGGTTGTAACCCGTTGCACACAGTACTGCATGGAGCGCATCGCCCAGTTTTCGCTGTAACCAGCAACGATCCATTCGGTGATCTGATTTGAGATGCCCGATCGCGGGCTCCACGGCTTGGCGCCGCTTAAGCCATCTTCGTTGCTGCT
>NZ_FNPQ01000005.1:0-101968 GCF_900107335.1 Nitrosomonas sp. Nm58
TGCGGATATTATGAATTCTTGAGAGTTTAGGAAGTGAATTTCTTCCCTGAAACGGAGAATTCATGAGGATCTTAGGCATTTTGCAGGACCGACTATTTACTTGAAATTCGAGATACCAGAGGGAAGCGCTTGGCATCATGGAGATCTTTATTGCTTTTAATCGACTTGCTGATGTGGTAGACGTTGAGATTAATTCCTGGTTTATGTCTAACCTGGCAATTCAACATGAACCGCTCTAGCCCGAATATTTCATAAATTCGCGTGATGATCACGCAGGATTTTGATTAATAGGGAAGTTTTGAGAAGGAGTGGTGTAGTGATTCATACACCCGACTGAGCAAAATCTTTCTTATTAATCAAAAGACAAGTGAGGGCACGTGCTAATTTATGAAATATTCGGGCTAGGTTTCCCAGAGACTCGGTAGTTTGAGCCAAGTTGTAATGCCTGGCTCTTTCATTTGCTGGAAAAAAATGCACTATATGCTAGGAAACAACGGCGGAAGAATCGATTTGCGCGCTGATTACCGGCGTTTATTTTGGTGAGGAGTCGGTACCGTAGCGATTATGACCGATACAGATAATACTGGTACAGAAGCTACAGCATGGTATGGTGACTCTGGTTTAGTGCAAAATGATTCGTCACTAATAAATGATCATTAGCCATGGATGAAATAACTCTGGTTCTGGTGTGTAAACGACCCGCGCTGGGGATTGGTAAGCAGCGGCTGATTGCTAGGCTAGGGATGGAAAAAACCCGGCAGATTGCGCAAGCGCTGTTAAATTGTGCACTGGAGGATGTGAAGAATTGGCAGGGACCTGTGGTGATTGCACCTGCATCGGAAGAGGATCATGATTGGGCAGCAACTTTGCTGCTGTCATCGAAGTCTGTACGGATACGACCCCAGGCAACGGGCAATCTCGGGCAGCGTTTGAATGGAATCGATAGCAAGCTGCGAAGCGAGGGATTGAAGCAACTAGTTTATATCGGTAGCGATGCGCCTTTACTGACGGAGACTGACTATGCCGCTTGCCGTGCTGCCTTGCAGCGCCATGATACCGTCTTGATACCGGCAACCGATGGCGGAGTTGCGTTGATGGCCAGCTGTCACCCCTGGCCTTTGCTGGTTAGTCTACCTTGGAGCACTGATCAGTTGGGTGCTGCCTTGATAGATTGTTGTCGCAGCGCAGGGCAGTCTGTTGCGCTACTGGCGCAACGTTCTGATGTAGATAAGCTAGAAGATTGCCTGGAATTGGTTACATTGCTGCAAAATGAGGAGAGGCCAGCCCGACGACAGCTCCATGCGCTGGTGAGTAACATTATCAATAAAATGGAAAATCATGATGATTAGCTTTAGCGTTATCATTCCCTGTTATCAGGATGAAGAAAGGTTAGTGCAACTGCTTGAACAGTTACAAAAATTGCCGCATCGTCCTACGGAGATCATCGTAGTCGATGGGGCGAATAGTCAAACTTGTCGCGATGTGTGTGCTCAGCACGGTGCGTGCTGGCTAGCCAGTGAGCCTTGCCGTGGGCGACAGTTATTGCAGGGTGCTGCATTAGCGCAAGGAGAGGCACTTTGGTTTCTGCACGCTGACGTACACTTGCCCCCTGATCCGTTGACAGCAATGACTCAGGCGCTTGAACAAGGTGCAGTTGGCGGTTATTTTCGTTTTCAGTTTGGCGTGCCGCGTGTCTGGCCAGTATTGATATTGGAGCCTGCTATTGCCCTACGCAGTCGTTTTGGGGTGCCTTATGGCGATCAGGGCATTTTTGCTAAACGGGATGCCTATTTTGCAGTGGGTGGGCATGCACTCTGGCCGCTGTTCGAGGAAGTGCCCTTGGTGAAAGGATTACGTCGTTTGGGACATTTTCAACCAATACTGGAGCCCTTATGGGTTGATTCACGTCGTTGGCAGCGTGATGGCTGGTGGCGGCGCACCTGGCATAATCGCAAATTGGCGATCCGCTTTGCATGGGGTATGTCGCCTGATAAATTAGCAGAGCAGTATCGCGCTCGCCGGCCCTGACAATTTTTATAAAAGGAGAAATCTCATGCAAGAGATTGTTCAGAAATACTATGGTGAAACGCTGACTAGCTCTGCAGATCTGCAAACCAATGCCTGCTGCACCGATTCAGGTTTGCCGGAGTATGTAAAGCCCCTGTTGGCAAAAGTTCATAGTGAAGTGCTGAGCCGCTACTATGGCTGTGGTCTGGTATTGCCGCAGCTGCTGGACAGCCTGACGGTGCTTGATCTCGGCTGTGGCGCTGGGCGTGATGTCTATGTGCTGTCTCAATTGGTTGGGGAACAGGGACGGGTCATTGGCGTAGATATGACAGAAGAGCAATTGGCCGTAGCACGCCGACACGAAGATTATCATCGTCAGCTATTTGGCTATGCTAAGAGTAATGTCCATTTCCTGCAGGGTGATATCGAGCGCTTGCATGAGCTTGGGTTGTCGGATGCGAGTATCGATGTAATCGTGTCCAATTGCGTGATCAATCTTGCGCTGGATAAGGCAGCAGTGCTGCGCGAAGCTTGGCGAGTGCTTAAACCAGGAGGTGAATTGTATTTCTCCGATGTGTATAGCGACAGGCGCATTCCTGCCGTTCTGGCTAGAGATCCTGTTTTGTATGGCGAATGTCTGGGCGGAGCATTGTACTGGAACGATTTTCTGCAGCTTGCGCGTCACTGTGGCTTTATCGATCCACGCTTGGTAGATGATCGACCTGTGACGATTGGCAATGCCCATCTCGCAGAACGCACCGGCAATATACGCTTCTATTCGGCCACCTATCGCTTGTTCAAGCTGGAAAATTTGGAACCTGCTTGCGAGGATCATGGCCAATCGGTAGTTTACCGTGGTTCAATTCCCTATCATCCGCATTTGTTTATACTGGACAAGCATCATGCGATCGAGGCAGGTCGACAGTTTCCAGTTTGTGGTAATACTTTGCGTATGCTGCATGACACGCGCTTTAAGGAACATTTCGATTTCTACGGAAATTTTGATCGTCATTTTGGTATTTTCCCAGGGTGTGGTATGGGCCTACCTTTCGATGATCAGAGTGGAGATGTGAATGGTAAAGCGAGCGGGGGATGTTGCTGAGCTTTCCATATGGATACAAAAGGTAACTATTATTCAGCACGATCTGATTTGTGGTATCGCACGTTGGAAGGCGAGCCGCGCGGCTTCATCCAAGCGCATGGCCTGGAAGAAGTCTGGTTTCATACCGGCACCGCTTGTAACCTGGCATGTCCTTTTTGCCTGGAAGGTTCGAAACCAGGCGATAACCGGCTGCAATTAGCACGTTTTGATGACGTAAAACCGTTCATCGACGAAGCTGTGGCGCTGGGTGTGCGGCAGTTTTCCTTTACCGGTGGTGAGCCGTTCATCAACAAGGATATCGTGCGCATATTAAATGCTGGATTACAGCATCGGCCTTGTTTAGTGCTTACCAATGGGACAGAGCCGCTGATCAAACGCCTTCACCAACTCAAACCCTTACTTAATTGTCCCAATCCATTGCATTTTCGGGTTAGCCTCGATCATTTCGACGCAATGCAGCATGATCAGGGAAGGGGAGAGGGTATGTTTGCCCATGCGCTGGAAGGCATGCGAAAACTTTATCAGAATGGTTTTTCCTTATCCATCGCGAGTCAGGTAATTTCTGGCATGGATGCGAATGAGGTGTCTAGGCGCTTTAGCGAAATACTTGAAGCGGCAGGTTTACCAGGGGATCTGCCCCGTATCGAATTTCCCGAATTTCACCCCCCTGAAACGGAGGTTATCGTTCCGCATATCACCACCCATTGCATGACCACGTACCAGACTGAAAAGACTCGCCAACAGTTCATGTGTGCATTCAGCAGGATGGTCGTCAAGATAGCCGGCAGAATGCAGGTGTATGCCTGTACGCTGGTGGATGATGATCCCGATTACGCACTGGCAGAAACACTTGCGGACAGTTTGCAAGTACCGGTCAGCATGAAACATCATCGGTGTTATAGTTGCTTTCGTTTTGGGGCCTCATGCAGTGAACTGAAATAATTTGGATAACCAAGGAGCAGGATGAATAAACACGGGTGGTTACTCGGGTTCCTATTGGTGTTGATCGGATTGTTTTTTGCTTTTGATCTGGAGCATTTCTTCAGTTTAGAAGTGCTTAAGGCAAGTCATGATGAGCTTCAGCTGATTTATCGGGAACAGTCCCTCTGGGTGATCAGCCTTTATGCAGTGACTTATATCATCATGGCGGCGCTTTCGTTACCGGGTGCCGCTGCCATGTCGCTAGCGGGCGGGGCGGTGCTGGGGTTCTGGGTTGGCGTGCCCGTTGTGCTGATTTCAGCCACCCTCGGTGCCACACTTGCTTTTCTGGCGGTACGCTATCTGTTTCGTGATGCAGTGCAACGCCGTTTTGGTGATCGTCTTGAAGCAATTAATAGTGGTCTAGAACGGGATGGCGCGTTCTATCTTTTCTCGTTGCGCCTGATACCCGTTTTTCCTTTCTTTCTGATCAATCTGCTGATGGGTCTCACGGCGATTCGCGTCAGCACTTTTTTTTGGGCAAGCCTGATCGGTATGCTGGCTGGGTCGGCAGTTTATGTCAACGCAGGTACCCAGCTTGCTGCTATTACTAGCCTATCCGATATTTTGTCGCCCGCATTGATCGGATCATTTTTGCTGCTGGCTATTTTCCCATGGCTCGCACGCTGGGCAATTGACATCATCAAGCAGCGGCGGCTCTACGCTCCTTGGCCCAAGCCAGCCCATTTTGATCGCAATCTGGTGGTGATTGGCGCAGGCGCAGCTGGTCTGGTGACTTCCTATATTGCAGCCGCTACACGCGCCAAGGTGACGCTGATCGAAAGTCACAAAATGGGCGGAGACTGTCTGAATTATGGTTGTGTTCCCTCCAAAGCACTGATTCGTACCGCTAATTTTGTCAGGCAGGCAAAACATGCTCGGTCACTAGGCATAGACCAGGTGGCGTTCGACTATGATTTCAGTGATATCATGGCGCGTGTTCAGCGCGTTATCCACACCGTGGAGCCGCACGATTCTGTGGAGCGCTATACTCAGTTAGGTGTGGAGGTGATACAGGGTGAAGCGCGCATTACCTCACCGTGGACGGTGACAGTGAATGGGCAAACCTTGACCACGCGCGCGATAGTGATTGCAACTGGTGCCCGGCCATTTATTCCAGCGATTCCGGGATTGGAGCAAGTTAACTACTACACCTCGGAAACCATTTGGTCACTGACGCAGCGACCGAAACGGCTGGTGGTGCTTGGTGGTGGGCCGATCGGTTGTGAATTGGCGCAAGCATTCGCCCGCTTGGGCTGTCAAGTCACGCAGGTCGAGCGGGATCATTTGATGATGTGCGAAGACACTGAGGTGGTAGCGCTGGTTGAAGCAGCGCTGCAAGTGGATGGGGTGCGGGTGTTGACGCAGACGGAAGCCGTGCGCTGTGAAAAAAGCAGCAATGAGCAGCGGCTGGTCGTGCGTGATCGAAGGGGTAAAGAGGAAGTGCTGACATTCGATGCCATGTTGTGCGCGGCCGGTAGAGTTGCTCGCACGGAAGGACTGGGTCTGGAAGAGCTGAACATCCCATTGACTCCGAAACGTACCATCGAGACGAATGGCTGGCTGCAAACGATTTATCCCAACATCTATGCCTGTGGCGATGTAGTCGGGCCTTATCAGTTTACGCATACGGCTGCACATCAGGCATGGTATGCCTCGGTCAATGCGTTGTTTGGTCATATCAAACGCTTCAAGGTCGATTATTCCGTGATTCCCTGGGCGACCTTTACCGACCCGGAAGTGGCGCGTGTTGGCTTATCCGAACAAGACGCAAAAGCACGCAATATCGCCTATGAGGTGACGCGTTATGAATTGAAGGAACTCGATCGTGCCATTGCCGATGAAGCCGCGCAGGGTTTTATTAAAGTATTGACGGTGCCGGGCAGAGACCGGATATTAGGCGTGACGATCGTCAGTGAACATGCCAGTGATTTGCTGGCGGAATTTGTGCTCGCCATGAAACATGGCTTGGGGCTCAACAAAATTCTGGGAACGATTCATACTTATCCAACGTGGCCGGAGGCCAACAAATATGTGGCGGGAGAATGGAAACGTCAGCATGTTTCACGCCGTTTGTTGAGTTGGGTAGAGCGTTATCATGCGCGCAGGAGGGATAAACCATGAGATTTTGGAGGCAATCGATCTGGATCACAATCGCGATGCTGGCTCTATCGGGGGCGGGTGCTGCTACAGTGATCACTCCGCATAAACTGGTATTGACCGGATCGAGCACGATTGCGCCTTTGGCCGTTGAACTCGGGCGGCGGTTTGAATCGCTGCATCCCGGTGTGCGCGTGGATGTGCAAACAGGCGGTTCTTCACGGGGAATCAACGATACGCGCCAGGGCGTTGCCGATATCGGCATGGTGTCACGCGCCATGAAAGCGGATGAGCAGGATTTACAGGCCTTCACCATTGCATTGGATGGGGTAGGAATCATTATTCATGCCAGTAATCCTGTTACTTCACTTACCTCACAACAGATTGCTGATATTTACACAGGTAAGATAACCAACTGGCAAGAACTGGGTGGAAAGAATGCCCGCATTACGGTAGTCAACAAGGCGGAAGGGCGCTCCACGCTGGAATTATTTTTGACCTACTTCCAACTGAAAAACAGTGATATCAAGCCGCATATCGTTATCGGTGACAATCAGCAGGGCATCAAGACCTTGGCCGGCAACTCTCATGCGGTGGGTTATGTCTCTATTGGCACCGCAGAATACGGCGCTCAACGCGGCGTGCCCATCAAACTGCTACCGATGGATGGAATAGCTGCGTCGGTTGCTAATGTGCGCAATGGAAGTTATCCGCTGTCGCGTCCACTTAACCTGGTAACCCGGATGACACCGACAGGACTGGTGAAACAATTCCTAGATTTTGCTCGCACGGAGCAAGCGCATGACTTGGTGGAAGCGCAGTATTTTGTTCCAATCAGCATCGATTGATAAGTGGCTGCAGTGGTTGTTGCGTGCAGGTGCAGTGATGGCAGCCCTGATCATGGCGTTGATCATGCTGTTTTTACTGCTGGAATCCTGGCCGGCATTGCAGCATATCGCACTCATACGGTTTTTTACCGATGAGACCTGGCACCCGCTGGAAGATCACTACAACCTGTTGCCGATGGTGACAGGAACCCTTTACGCGAGTTGTGGCGCCCTTTTTCTGGCAATTCCTCTGGGAATTGCTTCGGCGCTGTTCATGGCGTTTTACGCTTCACCTCGCATGGCCATTCTGTATCGGCGGCTGATTGAATTGTTGGCTGGTATTCCCTCGGTGGTATTCGGATTCTGGGGGCTGACTACCTTGGTGCCAATGATCAATCAATGGCAGCCACCTGGTGCGAGCTTGCTTGCCGCGATACTCATCTTGACGCTGATGATTTTGCCTACGCTGGCATTGACAAGCCATGCTGCACTGACGGCTGTTCCAGGCGAATATCTGAGATCAGCAGCAGCACTCGGGTTGTCGCGCTGGGGAATGATTTATGGCGTGGTTTTGCCTGCAGCACGTAAAGGGATCGTGGCGGGAATATTACTTGCAGCCGGTCGTGCGATAGGAGAAACCATGGCGGTGTTGATGGTGGCGGGAAATGTAGTGCAGCATGCAGACAGCCTGTTTGCTCCCATCCGTACTTTGACTGCCAATATCGCATTGGAAATGGCCTATGCCATGAGCGACCATCGAGCGGCGTTGTTTGTCTCGGGTTTGCTGTTGTTATTACTGGTGATGGTGTTGACGAGCTTGGCAGGATGGCTCGGTAAGGAGCATCATGTATAAGCAGATAGTTGTTACCGGCAAGCCTAACCATCTGTTGCGTGATCAAATGATCCGGCTGCTGATTTATCTCATGGTGTTATGTGTGAGTGGAGTGTTTCTATGGATACTGCTCGATCTGATCCATGGCGGCAGTGCGCTGCTATCATGGGATTTTCTGACCGATGTGCCACGCGATGCAGGGCGTGCGGGCGGTATTGGCTCCATACTGATATCCACTTTGCTGGTCTTGCTGATCGCGCTGCTGGTGGCATTACCAGTCGGATGGGCGACCGCCATGTTACTGGCGGAGTTTATTCCTGCCATGAGTCTGCTTGGTCGGTGGGTGCGTTACAGTTTGCAGGTATTGGCAGGCGTGCCTTCTATCGTATTTGGCCTGTTTGGCTATGCGTTTTTTAGCATTTATCTGGGTATGGGTTTTTCCATTTTATCCGGGGGACTGACCTTGGCATGTATGCTGTTACCCATTCTGGTAAGCACAGCGGAAGCAGGGTTACGGGCTGTGCCAGAGAGTTATCGTTTATCTGCAGCTGCGCTAGGTATGTCACGTACGGCCACGTTGTTTCATTTGTTGTTGCCGGTAGCGGCGCCAGCCTGGGCAGCAGGATTATTGTTGGGAATCGGACGGGCGGCGGCGGAAACAGCGGCGCTGATGTTTACCAGTGGTTATGTTGATCGTATGCCGGAGTCACTGCTGGATTCTGGGCGTGTGCTGGCGCTGCATATTTTTGACTTGTCGATGAATGTGCCGGGGGGGGATGCGCCTGCCTATGCTTCGGCACTGGTGCTGATCATATTGCTGCTCGTGATCAACCTAATTGCAATGCAACTGATCCATTTCTGGCAGCGTAGAAAACTGAATACAGAATGAAACCGAAATCTGATATGACCGATTATCTGAATGATCGTGAAGTATTGAACCCAGCGCAACCGACTTGTGATAAGAGCAATGCTTATACACTCGGTCCCTTGCAGACAGGTCCTTATTGTTGCATTCCCGAACCCGTCATTCAGGTCAAGGATCTTTCACTTTTTTATGGCGCCAAGCGTGCGCTCGACAAGGTGACGCTGGCTATTTACCGGGGCTGTATTACCGCTCTGATTGGTCCTTCCGGTTGCGGAAAAACCAGCTTCTTATCCGCGATCAATCGCTTGACCGATTTGATTCCAGATTGCCGCGTTGAAGGGGCTGTTCAGTTCGAAGGTGATGATATTTATGATGCGACCTGCAATGTGCAGCAGTTGCGCAAGCGGATCGGCATGGTGTTTCAGAAACCCACGCCTTTTCCATTGTCCATTCAACGCAACATCGTTTTGCCATTGCGTGAGCATGGCATCACGCAACGGGCGGACATTCAGGTTATCACGGAACAGGTACTAAGTGATGTCGGCTTATGGGATGAAGTTTGCGACCGGCTGGATGCTCCGGCAGTGAGTCTGTCTGGCGGTCAGCAGCAACGGCTATGTATCGCCCGTGCACTGGCGCTCGATCCGCAGATTTTATTGATGGATGAACCGTGCAGTGCACTGGATCCCATTGCCTCCAGCGTGGTGGAAGATTTGATCAACCGGTTAAGCGGGCGCTATACCATCGTGATTGTGACCCACAACCTGGCGCAGGCACGGCGTATCGCCAATTACGCCGCGTTTTTCTGGGTGAAGGAGCGCGAGCGCATCGGCCATCTGGTCGAATTTGGTCACTGCCGGGATATTTTTGAAACCCCCACCCACCCCCTAACGGCAGCGTATGTGAGTGGGGCAAGAGGGTAAATGGCTGTACTTCCTTCTCATCCAGTTAATCTACTTTATCCGACTCATCTAGCGGAATCAGCAGAGTAGGGCATTGTTCTTTGTATTCAATATCCGGTAGCATCCAATTTGGCTACTTGAACTATTATTTTTGTATAACGAAGATTACCAGATGGTAATAAGGGGAAAATGTCATGATTAAGAACACAAGGAAGGTTGCAATATCGATCATATTTTATGAGGCCGCAATTGGTGGATTAATGGAAAGGTATGGCCAGGAGGAAATGAGTAGTTAATGGGCAAATATGCTCAATTGGCCCAAGCGATTTGTTATAGCCTTGTCGACTGGCTTGGTCGGAGTCGTAGTATATCTAATGCCAGTGGGGTTAGTTATAGAGGAGGAATATGGCCTAAGCTGGTTATTTCATTTACGTGGCGCAATGTCTGCATCTGCTGATGTTATTGTCATTGCAGTCGACCAATCATCTGCTTCTGAGTTAAATTTGCCGCTCAATCCAAAGGAGTGGCCACGTGATCGGCATGCTGATTTAATTGATAAGCTCGTCGCAGCAGGAGCTGAGGTTATTTCGTTTGATCTGAGATTTGGAGCTTGTGGCAGGAGACCTGAAAGCGACGAAAAGCTGGCGCATGCGATGAGCAAGGCTGGTAATGTTGTTTTGGTGGAAAGATTGATCGATTCCCGGGATACAGATTCTTTTCCATATCAGACCGAAAAAAAGTTAGATGATTGTCAAACAGAGCATGGAATTGGTTCTGAATTAGATGATACGAAAAAGAAAGAAGGGTTTTCTTTTCGGGATTATCCAAGACTGGTTGGCATTTGGCGTTTGCCAATTTTGCCAATTATTGCCGATGCCGCCCGAGCCACTGCTCCATTCATTTTACCCAGAGGTTCTGTGACACAGTATTGGGCATTCAATACCAGTGGGGGCGATATTCCCTCATTGCCATCGGTTATGTTACAGGTTTTCGCACTTCAAGCTTATGATGATTTCGTTCATCTACTACGCATCGTAGATCCATTGCTGGCGACCCAAATACCAGCCAGTCAGCATGACCTCGACATTGAGGATTTGATGTTTACGTTGCGGAATGTATTAGCTAACAATGCAAAACTGGCGGACGATATGCAGTATGAACTGGATCGGAGCCAACTTACTAGCCATGGTAATAAAAAGATCATACGTGCATTGCTTAATCTGTATTCCGGGAGCGAAACAAGGTACCTTAATTTTTATGGGCCACCACGTACCATAAGAACAATATCGTATCATCAAGTTCTGCACTCTGATGCGGCTGAATCTGAACAGCTAGATCTAAAAGGCAAGGCTGTCTTGGTCGGGGTATCTGCTGATAGTTTTAGTGAACAGGATGAGTTAAGGGATGATTATGTCACGATATTCAACCAATCAGATGGTTTGCAGATTAGTGGCGTCGAGATTGCTGCAACAGCTTTTGCTAACTTACTGGATGACCGTCCTGTGCGGCCGATACCTTTAATAGGTACGCTCTCCATTCTTTTTCTGTCTGGTTTCATGCTGTGCTTGGTTTTTTTGGTTTTACCAGATCGAAGTGCTGTACTGATAGGTGTTATATTGGTGCTTCTTTATGGTTCTGGTGCTTATTATCTTTTTAAAATGGCGCACGTATGGCTGCCGATAGTCATACCATTAGCACAAATGCTATTGGCCTGTGGTGCTGCTTTATTATTGAAATATGTTGAATCTGTTAAAGAGCGCTTGATTCTCAGGGAAGCATTCGGCAAGTATGTGCCTGAACAGGTAGTCAATGATTTTGTTAATAATGCCGGTAGAGAAACGACAAGCAGTCAGTTGCTTTATGGTATCTGCATGGATACAGATGCCGACAAGTATACAGAGCTTGGAGGAAGATTGAGTCCGACGGAACTCAGGCTTTTGATGAATGATTATTACGCAACCTTATTCAAGCCAGTAAAACAGTATGAAGGTATCGTTTCCGATGTAAAGGGAGATGCAATGCTGGCCATATGGGCTGCATCAACTGCACTATCCTTTCAGCGTAGACAGGCATGTTTTGCCGCTCTTGAGATTATTAAGGCTGTTGAGCATTTTAACCGGAATAACGGTGAATTTCGGTTACCAACCCGAATTGGTCTGCATGCTGGTGAAATGACATTGGGAAATGTTGGCGCCATGCACCATTATGAATATCGCGCCGTCGGAGATATAGTTAACACCACCAATCGCATTCAGGGCGCAAACAAATATTTTAAAACACGCCTGTTGTTATCAAAAGCGGTGCTAGACGGTTTAGATGACTTTCTAGTGCGCCCTCTGGGAAAAATTCTACTTTCCGGTAGATCAATTCCGATCGAGCTGGTAGAGCTCGTAGCCCCCAAGGAGGAGGCAAATAATGATCAAATTTGGTTATGTGAAGGTTTCACTAATGGCTTGCTAGCCTATGAATCGCAAGACTGGTCTGGTGCCTGCGATCATTTTTTAGAAATTCTCCAGGTTTTTCCTGACGATGGGCCGTCACACTTTTTTCTGAATCTTTGCCAGGATTATCGCTTGATTCCACCCCAGTCATGGAGTGGCATTACTCGACTGCCAGGGAAGTAATGATGATAGGACTTTTTCCAGATCAGAATATCTGATCAATTTTTTTCGGAAAATCTTTGAGAAATATAGCCAAACCAAATAATTTTGGCTCTTTGAAGGGATGGCGTACTTTCTGGATTTTTACCGTAAAGTTTTATCTATCCGTGAGGAAGAAGGGCTTACAATTGCCGAGGTCGCGGGTCGGTTTAGTGTTGGCGTTGCGAGCGTTGTGCGCTGGCTGAAGGATATTCACTGCAAGCCATCGGGTTCTTGCAAGCGTAAAGTCGATCTTGAGATTCTGACATAGGATATCCGTAATTAACCTGATGCCTACCAGTACGAGCGTGCGGCGCGTCTGGGCGTAGCGCAGAATGCGGTTTTTCATGCGCTCAGGAAGCTGCGTGTCTCCTATAAAAAAACTGAAATATTCCAAAGCGGACGAAGACGTACGGCGTATCTTTCGGGAGAAGATCGCGGCATATGAAGCAGCGGGACGAATGATAGTCTACATCGACGAGAGTGGCTTCGCCCACGGTGTGCCGCACACGCGGGGTTGTGCACCCATTGGCCACAGAGATGTTATCGCACGCATGACTGGCATGCGAAAGGCCGTATCAACGCAATTGGCGCCCTGATCGGAAAACTACTGGTAACTCTGTTGGCCTGTTTGAAGCCAACATCAACGCTGATGGGTTTCATGGGATGGACGATGCAGGATCTCTTGCCAAAATGAGATCCTGCGCCGATCATCACTATGGATAAGGCTACTTTCCACAAACGCAACGATATTCAGAAATGTTTCTCATACGCAGGGCACATCATCGAATATCTCCCACCTTACCCTCCAGTTCTCAATCCCATAGAACACCAATGGGCTCAAGCCAAACCATCCGTAAATAACAAAACTTCCCAGTCGATATCCTCTTCAAATCATATGCTCTTTGAATCATTCTTATTTGGTTCTGCAATATCAGAAAATTCATAAAAGCGTTAAACAATAATGCTAATATGGTTATAGCATATAGTTTCTGTAATATTGGGTGTTAAGAGGTGGTTTATTAATCAATGTGTAATGTTGATGGTTTTCAAGAGAGAAAGAAAAGGCAAAAATTCCAGAGTCTATGGAGGTTTGTATGGCAAGTTTTGCTAATCACCTTATTCGTCTTTTATTGCAGCGCCTATAGTGCCAGTGCTGCCGCCTCAACAGCTTTATGCTCTGTTATAGCGGCGCATATTATTTCAGTCGAAGGTATCGTAGAACTACGCAGGGCAGAGGAGCGACGCTGGCAGCGAGTAGAGCCTTATGAAAAGCTATGTCAGGGAGATATGCTGAGAGTTCGCTCCCGCAGTCGGGCTTCTATTAGGTTAAGCAATGACAGCATGCTGAGGCTTGATCAGAAAACGACCATCACCATTGTCGAGCCGGAAGCTGAAAAAGCTTCTTTGCTGGATTTACTCAAGGGTAAGTTGCACATCATTACCCGTACCCCTATACCCTTCGAAATCAGGACCCCCTTCGTCAATGGGGGGGTAGAAGGCACTGAGTTTTTTATTGGGGTTGAACAAGACAAAGCTAGCATCGTGGTATACGAAGGCAAAGTGATCGCCAGCAATAAACAAGGCAGCCTTGTGTTGAGTGATCGTGAATCTGCAACGATCCTTAAAGATCAGGCTCCTCATAAGGAGGGTGTCATTCGGCCAATTGATGCGGTTCAGTGGGCACTGTATTACCCCAGTATCATCGATTACCGCTTGGATGAAAAAATAGTTGCTGAATCATCGGTGCAACCAATCTGGCGCACCTCGTTAGAATACTATCGCCAAGGCAGACTATTTGAGGCGTTGTCAATACTGGATCAGATCGCTCCGCATGAATTGACCTCCCACCTACTGACGTATCGCGCAGGATTGCTACTCTCTGTAGGGCGGATAGATGAAGCCAAAATTGACATCGAACAAGCACTTCAGCTTCAACCATACGACAGCGATGCTTACGCCCTGCAAGCTATGATTGCAGTGGTGCAAAATGTCAAAGAAAATGCACTGAACCTGGCCAACCAGGCAGTTGAACTCGATCGTACCTCACCCACTGCTAGATTGGCACTTTCCTATGCACAACAAGCGCACTTTAAGATTGAAGAAGCGCTTGGCAGTGTGGAAGAAGCAATTCGCTTAGACGAAAAAAATGCTCTGGCCTGGGCACGACTCTCGGAACTGCACATGTCCACTGGCTATATTGATCGCGCACTAGAAGCGGCCCAACAAGCAGTGAGCCTGAATCCTCATCTGGGCAAAACGCAGACCGTGCTCGGATTTGCTTATTTACTGCGAATCGATACGAAAAAAGCTAAAGCAACCTTTACCCAAGCGATCGAACTCGATCAGGCTGATCCCATGCCCAGACTCGGGTTGGGGCTAGCCTTGATCCGCGAAGGTAAGCTGGAAGCAGGTCGCATCGAAATCGAAATTGCGGCAAGTCTTGATCCCGCTAACTCACTGATACGCAGTTACCTTGGTAAGGCTTATTTTGAAGAAAAGCGCTACTTCTTAGCCAGTACCCAATTTGATCTAGCCAAGGAACGTGATCCCAATGATCCCACACCCTGGTTTTATGATGCGATTCAGAAACAGACTCAGAACCAGCCAATGGATGCCCTGCGTGACATCCAGAAATCGATTGAACTGAATAATAATCGAGCGGTGTATCGATCAAAGTTGCTGCTTGACCAGGATCAAGCCGGACGCAGTTCGAGTCTTGCCCGCATTTATGATAACCTGGGGTTTGAAAAGCGCGCATTGATGGAAACTGCCAAATCGCTGAGCCTCGATCCAGCAAATCATTCTGTGCACCGCTTCCTCTCTGATGTATATGTCAACATTCCGCGTCATGAGATTGCCCGTGTCAGTGAACTGCTGCAAGCACAACTGTTGCAACCGATCAATGTCAACCCAGTACAGCCCCACTTGGCCATCGCTGATCTTAACATCATCACCGGCACCGGTCCGGCAATATCAGGGTTCAACGAATTCGCCCCTCTCATGGAACGCAACAAGCCGCAACTGGTTGCTTCTGGCATTTTTGGCAACAATAGCACGCTTGGGGATGAAATTGTAGCCTCAGCCGTTTATGATCGTGCCTCAATTAGCCTGGGACAATTTCATTATGATACTAAAGGGTTTAAAAGAAACGATCCTGGAATATCTAACAATAATGACCAAACCCACAATATTTATAATGTATTCATGCAGTACGCGCTAACTCCCAAATTCAACGTGCAGGCTGAATTCCGTACTCGGAAGACAGAACAAGGGGATTTGACGCTGGATTTCAATCCTAAGAACTATGACCCAAGTTATCGACGAGAGCTGAGTGAGGATACGGCGAGAATAGGAGCGCGATATGCGCTATCACCCAATCAGGACCTGATTTTCTCCGGAAAATATATTGATCGTTCTGAATTTGTACATATTGAGCGTCCTGAATTCAAACAACAAAACGTTATTGATACTGACCTGGGAAATAAGGGTTTTCAGATTGAAGCTCAGCATATATTCAGGACAAAAAGTTTTAATTCAATAATTGGAGGAAGTGGTTACCGGTTTGACGACAATTTGCTAGTCAATAGTAATAAAACTCAGAAAGAGTTAGAGCGTGAAAGTGCCTACATTTACACAAATACCAATTTTCTCAGGAATATAGACACAACATTTGCACTAAGCTATGACTCATTCTCAAATACGCTTGATACCGAGAAAGTTGACAAACTTAATCCAAAATTTGGTCTGCAGTGGAATATCACTAATTCTGTCAGATTAAGAGCTGCTTGGCTTGAAGCAACCAAATCCCATCTGATAGCTCAACAATCATTGGAGCCAACACAAGTGGCTGGTTTCAATCAATTTTTTGATGACATAAACGGTACCAGGTCCAGGCGAATGGGAGTTGGACTTGATACTCATTTTACTAATCAGTTGTATAGCGGAATCGAAGTGTCTGAGCGCAAACTTGAAGTTCCATTTGGCATAAATGACATTCGAGAAACTTCCCCGATTGAGTATTTGCAAAAACAGAAGGAGCAGTTATATCGAGCATATTTTTATTGGCTATTCAATTCTAATTGGGCGATTAAAGGTGAAATGCAATTTGAAAAATTTGCTCGTAAGGATGAACGAATAGAAGTTAATAATCCAGATCGAATTCAAACGCTAAGCTTGCCAATAACCATTAATTATTTTCATCCACAGGGCTTTTTTTTCAACACTTCTATAAATACAGTTAAGCAGAATTTGCGACGTAAGCAAGATTTTAATGATAATCAAGAAAGGAATCCAGAAAAGACAAATTCTGGGGTAGATACGTTCTTCCTGCTTGACTCTATCATTGGCTATCGATTTCCCAATCGTAGAGGAATGCTCGCTTTTGAAGGAAGGAACTTATTAAACGATAAATTCTTTTATAGAAATACTGGCTTTTATATATCTGAAGCAATACCTACTCGATATGTACCTGAACGAACTTTTTTTGCGAGATTAACTTTAAATTTTTAAAGGAAATTGAAATTGAGCTTTAGCTACAAACTCATTAATAATTCATCTTGTGGTACTCTTGTAGAGTATCAAAATAACACGCAATCATGGGCAAGCCCCTGTCTTTATAATGCCGCTTTTCAATACACAGGAAACAATCTCGCATACAAAAATCAATATTTTTATATAAAAAAAGAGAATGATGGGCGCTTTAGTGTTTATAGCGCAGAAAAACTGTTGATTGGGGGACAATATTATTGGGTGCCAGTAGGGGCAGCTTTGCTTAGTTCCAACTAAATTTTTTGGTTGATCTCCAAGTAAAGTTTGAGATTATTACTTGTGATGTTTTATTAATGTTGTTCATGAAGTGAATTTACTCTTTTAATCTAGGTAATAATTGAAACTTTATTTAGCGGGATCATTAGTATTTCTGAAATCTTTAATCTCACCTATTACGATGCATTCAGCCGATCAATCTTTCGTTGCTTTGTTCAGAAATATCAAGGAATTCCATGACTTCTCATCGCTTGATCTGGAAAAAACCGCTCAATCTTGTCATCAACAGCACCATGTTGCCGGTGAAGAGATTGTTCGCTATCACGACCATACGAATAGTGTCTTTTTTATCCTGAAAGGGGCGATCCGGATTAATTATTATGCGGTCTCAGGGGATGAAGTGATTCTGTGTGATTTGCCGGCAGGCGAGATGTTTGGTGAACTGACGGCTATTGATGGTTTGCCACGCTCTGCAACCGCTATCGCAAAAACGGATACCTTGCTAGCATTCATACCTGCCCAGGCTTTCTTGCAGCTGATTCACATCAATCCTGCTTTCTGCACGGCTATTCTGAAGCGATTGACAAGCCAGGTGCGTCGCCTTACTGAGCGTGTTTATGATTTCAGCTCACTGGATGTGTGCGACCGTATCTACTCTGAGTTATTGCGTATGGCGAGAGAAAAGATGGTATCGCCTAATGCTGCACTTATCTCACCTGCGCCGACCCATTCTGAACTGGCTTGCCTTGTTAGTACGAGTCGGGAAGAGGTGAGCCGTACAATGAAGGAATTAAAGCGAAAAAATCTGGTTATGTGCAATGGTCGCCACTGGCATGTACTGGACGTGGCTAAGCTGACCAGAATGGTCAATGAAGTGCGTGGCTCCTTGGGTTAAGATCTTAATTATTCATCTCTATTTATTCCTTATGCAGTCACTTAGCCAGGAAACATCTACTTATTTAATCAAAAGCTAACAGAAATTTATAAGCGATAAAACTCGGTTGATTCTAAAGTTATTTTCTGGGACCGAGTATAGTCAAATGTCTGATCACTTGATAGAATCCCCAGCTTAATAATTTTAAGAATATCGTTTCACACTTTTATATTTTAGGAATATCAATGGCCATTCAAGACTTTCGTCCAGAGAAGAAAATTTCGATCTTTTATCCACCCCAACGTGTTTTGATGGGCCCTGGGCCGTCCGATACCCATTCCCGCGTGCTGTCCGCGATGGCGCGTCCCACCTTGGGTCATCTGGATCCGGTATTCACGGACATGATGGAGGAGTTAAAAAGTCTGATGCGTTATGCATTTCAGACAGCTAATCTGTTAACGTTTCCTGTGTCTGGCCCCGGTTCAGTGGGCATGGAAATGTGCTTTGTCAACATGATTGAACCAGGTGATAAGGTGATTGTTTGCCGCAATGGCGTGTTCGGCGGGCGGATGATCGAGAATGTGGAGCGTCACGGCGGTGTAGCTGTGGTGGTAGATGATAAGTGGGGAGAGCCGGTTGATCCCCAGAAAGTGGAAGATGCCTTAAAAAAGAATCCAGATACGAAAATCGTCGCATTTGTTCATGCCGAGACTTCAACTGGTGTGCAGTCGGATGCCAAAACCCTCAGTGAGCTCGCTAAGCTCTATAACTGCCTGACGATTATGGATACAGTGACTTCGCTGGGAGGAACACCTATTTATATCGACGGATGGGGAATCGACGCAGTTTATTCCGGCAGCCAGAAATGCCTGTCTTGTCCGCCGGGTCTTTCGCCGGTGAGTTTTTCCGAGCGTGTAGTCAATCTGGTCAAAAACCGTAAACACAAAGTACAAAGCTGGTTTATGGATATCAACCTGCTATTGGGTTACTGGGGATCTTCTCGTACCTATCACCATACAGCGCCTACCAATGCACTGTATGGACTGCATGAAGCCTTATTGATGCTGTACGAAGAAGGGTTGGAGCATTCCTGGGCACGGCACCTGCGTAACCACAAGGCACTGAAAGCGGGCTTTCAGACGATGGGTATCGAGTATGTGGTCGCTGAACCCTATCGCTTGCCACAACTGAATGCCGTGCATGTGCCAGTAGGCGTGGATGAAAAGGAAGTGCGTCGCAGATTGCTGGCTGATTTCAGTCTGGAAATTGGGGCTGGACTAGGCGACTTTGCCGGAAAAATCTGGCGTTTCGGCTTGATGGGTAATTCAAGCCGAGTTGAGAATGTCATTTTTTGCCTTAATGCCCTGGAAATAGTTTTGTCGGATATGGGGATGAAGGTAGAACGAGGCGCTGCTGAAGTAGCGGCTCATCAAACCTATGCTGCTAATCCGATGACATTATGAGTATTGATTGAAACGACAATCATAAACTATGCAGCCACTCTTTCCTACTGGATAGGAGTGGTTGCAACGGATAGCAAAGCGACAGAGGAGTATTGCTGTCATTCTTTTTTAAATTCTATGAGAGTTTATTGAATTATCATTCTGCGTATTGCTCGTCTATCATCTATTTTTCCGGGATAATCCTGCTCCATGAACTCAGGATTTCCTTATCAACTTTTAGCAGCGCCTTTATTATCTTTCTTGTTAGCGTATTTACTCATCTCCTGGTTGGTGAAAGGTAATGCACTTAGGGTGCTCGATTTTCCAAATAAACGTTCGTTACATAGCACCCCTGTTCCTCGAACCGGTGGTGTCGGTCTGGCTCTGTCGATATTGATGGTATGGCTGTTGTTTTCTGTATCATTGCCGCCCTCATTGTGGGCAGGGTTTGGGCTGCTTGCGTTTATTTCTTTTGTTGATGATGCGATGAGTTTATCTGTGCCGGTGCGCTTGCTTGTTCATATTATTGTAACCATGCTTTTTTCTGTCACACTTTTACTGGATGCTCACCATTGGGGCGTGGTGGTAGGAATTGGACTGGCAATGGTCTGGATGTCCAATTTATACAATTTCATGGATGGCTCTGATGGACTTGCGGGAGGAATGGCGCTCATTGGTTTCGGTTATTATGGGATGGCAGCATTGCTTGCTGGCAATACAGAGTTTGCCATGATTAATTTTTGTATTATGGCTTCCGCCGGGGCTTTTTTACGATTCAATTTTTATCCAGCGCAAATATTCATGGGAGATGTAGGGGCAGTGCCTTTGGGGTTTCTGGCGGCAGCGCTTGGCATGCTGGGTTGGGCTAAAGGGTTGTGGTCTTTGTGGCTCCCTTTACTGGTATTTTCACCTTTTATAGTCGATGCAACCGTGACGCTGGTAAAGCGGCTTTTCCAGGGTGAAAAGATCTGGCAGGCACATCGTAAGCATTATTACCAACGAATTGTGCAGAGTGGGTTTGGGCACCGCAATACAGCATTATTAGGATATATGTTGATGCTGCTTGCTGGAGGGAGTGCAGTATGGGCAGGCAGGCATAATTTTATCGTACAGGGCTGGTTGACTGGGGTGTGGGTATGTATTTATTTGATTATAATGCTGGCTTTTGATTGGTATCAGCGCCATTACTCCACTAATAAACAGAATGATTGCAAATAAATTTCATCTACGTTCATTCATCGCTTTCATTCATGATTTTATTGCAATAATCGTAGCATGGTGGCTTGCTTATTTATTCCGCTTCAATTTTGAGATTCCGGCTGATTTTCAAGCATCACTCAAGGAAAATTTGATCTGGATTGTTCCTACTCAAGCAATTATCTTCTATTCGTTTGGCTTGTATCGCGGATTATGGCGTTATGCTAGCTTGCCCGATTTAAAACGAATTCTGCTGACCGTAGCACTTGGCGCAGTGATCGTACCCTTTGTGATATTCATGCTGCAACTGTCTGCCTTGGTGCCGCGTGCCGTAATATTCCTTGCACCATTGCTATTGCTTCTGATCATGGGAGGGAGCCGCATTCTGTATCGGTCGTGGAAAGAACGGCGTTTTTACAGCTTAAGGAATTCTGAACGTAATTCGGTGATTGTGCTGGGTACAGGAAGTACTGCTATCAATCTAGTAAAAGATTTGGATATCAGTCCTGATTGGCGGGTAGTCGGTCTGCTGGGTGATAATCCCAAGAAATTAGGCATGCGTCTGCATGGTGTCCGGGTATTGGGAATGATCAGTGAATTACCTGTATGGGTAGAAAAATTAGGCGTAGGTCATGTCATTATTGCCATGCCGGCGGCTTCCCAGAGTGAGCGGCGCCGGGCGCTTGAAATGTGTGCAGACATTGGTGTCAAAGCACTAACGATCCCATCCTATGCTGATCTTGTAAGTGGCAAAATGACAGTTTCGCAAATCCACGATATTGGTCTGGATGATTTGCTTGGTCGTGCACCTGTGATACTCGACACCGAAGGATTGCACGATCTGCTAGCCGGAGAGACGATACTTATCACAGGTGCGGGTGGTTCGATAGGCTCTGAACTGTGTCGGCAAATCATGGCATTTAATCCCAGACAGCTTGTGTTGTTTGAATTAAACGAATTTGTGTTGTATACCATTCAGGAAGAATTTCTCAGCAGATTCCCGGATATTTCTTTGGCTTTTGTAATCGGAGATATCAAGGATCGCGCAAGGCTAATGCAAGTATTTGATAAATATCAACCTACGGTAGTATTCCACGCTGCGGCCTATAAACATGTACCTTTGATGGAAAATGAAAATAGCTGGCAGGCGATACTGAATAACGTCATGGGAACATATGTGTTGGCGAGAGTGGCCATTGAACACGCTGTAGAAAAGTTTGTACTGATTTCTACCGACAAGGCCGTCAACCCTACTAATGTAATGGGCGCCAGCAAGCGATTGGCTGAAATGGTTTGTCAGGCGCTACAACAATCAGTATTGCGTGCTGAGAACAAGCATATTGCATCATCCAAGACTTGTTTTGTCATTGTGCGTTTTGGCAATGTGTTAGGAAGTGCAGGGAGCGTGATTCCTAAATTTAGGGAGCAAATCGCAAAAGGTGGCCCCATCACTGTGACGCACCCTAAGATTTCCCGGTACTTTATGTCTATCCAGGAGGCAGCCCAATTGGTTTTACAAGCGGGCTCAATGGGCGGAGTGAAGGGTGGTGGGGAAATTTTTGTCATGGATATGGGTGATCCTGTCAAAATCATAGATCTGGCCAAAGACATGATTCGGTTGTCTGGTTTGAATGAAGAGGATATTAAAATTGTCTATACCGGCTTGCGCCCGGGTGAGAAACTGCATGAAGAACTGGTCACAGAAAATGAAAGCGCTTTACCAACTCAGCATGAGAAACTTCGCATTACGCTGTCTTATCAGGTTGATGAGCAATGGCTCGCAGCACTCATGGCCTGGTTTGCTGAACAACCTGCGCTAAATGATGAAGAGGTCAGACTGGCCTTGGCGAAATGGGTACCTGAGTATTCTGATAAAAGAACAGATAATCAAAGCGCGCCAGAAGAGCGGATGGAAGCTTCAATCATGCACTGATAGGGGATAAGGTATTCACTAGGAAAACCTTGAATACGCACCTATGCAAGTGAATTGCTGCGTTAGATGGTACTCCAACACTTGTCTATCTTATATCTCTATGTGGTTTTACTAAAAACGAAGTTTCGCTAGAATTTGCAGGCTCGTTTTATCGAAAACTTACTGGATTTGTTTTCTCGTTCCCTGTCTCGTCTGTCTTGAACTTCGTTCAATCTTGATTTTTACTATTTAAATTATTTGTCCACAATTTCTGTGGATAAGTTTGTGGGTAATTTGTAAATACTAACGCTAAGATAGTTATTTGTAATCATATTTTCTGGTTCGATTAAATTTTGAACATAAAAAATACTTTCTTAATCAATTATTTATCATTTTGTTGTGTGTTGGTGCGGGTTTGGCCGATGTATGACAGCTTCTAAGAAGAAAATGTGGATTATTTCATGATGTCAAGAGATTTCTTAACTCATCAAATATTTTTGATCATTATTCATGCTTAATATTCAGAATCTTGCCTATTTACAAAATGGGGTGCCGCTTCTGCAGGATGCATATTTGCAGGTATTTGCTAATCAGCGTGTAGGTCTTGTTGGCAGGAATGGCTGCGGAAAATCTACGCTGTTTCGATTAATACGCGGAGAAACTCATCCTGATAGCGGCGAAATTACTCTCCAGGCCGGTAAAACGATTGCTTTTGTTGAACAGGAGATCATCAATTCTCATCAATCTGCAATGGAATTTGTTCTGGATGGCGATATCGAGTTACGTCAACTAGAGCATATCCTGGCGTGTGAAGCGCATGATTCTGACTGGTTTGATGCGCAGCATCGCTATGAAGCGATCGATGGTTACGGGGCACGTGCGCGCGCAGCACAATTACTGAATGGATTAGGTTTTTCAAATGATGCTTTGGAACGTTCTGTCAATCAATTCTCAGGTGGATGGCGAATGCGCCTGAATTTAGCGCGCGCATTAATGCATCGAGCTGATTTGCTGCTCTTGGATGAACCAACCAATCATCTTGATCTGGAAGCCATTCTCTGGCTTGAACAATATCTGGTTCGTTATCCGGGGAGTTTAATAGTGGTTTCGCACGACCGCGAATTTCTTAATACCTGTGTGAATCGCATTGCGCACATTCATAACCAGATCATTGATTGCTATAGTGGCAATTACGATGATTTTGAACGTGCGCGCGCTGAGCGTATCGCGCAACAGGCGCAGGCTTTCCAGCAACAGCAGAAGCATATTGCCCATATGGAAGATTTTGTGCGACGCTTTCGAGCTAAGGCTACCAAGGCAAAACAGGCACAAAGCCGGGTTAAGGCCCTTGAGCGGTTGACACGTATCGTGCCACTTTATGTGGAGGATGGTCATTACCAGTTACAGATTGATGCACCCGAGCGCAGCCCTGATGTATTGTTGAAAGTAGAAGATATGGGTTTTGGTTATGGTGGAAAAATGCTATTCCAACACATCAATTTGTTCTTGCGGGTAGGTATGCGTATTGCACTTATGGGACCGAATGGTGCTGGCAAATCAACACTGATCAAATTGTTGGTTGCTGAACTTAAACCTGCTGTAGGGCGAGTAGAAATCGCACCAGATATCCGGATCGGCTATTTTGCTCAGCATCAGCTTGAAAAGCTGGATGGATCGATGACACCGTTACAGCATCTTCAGCAACTGGCGCCCAAGGAAACAGCGTTGACATTACGTACCTTTCTGGGCCGATTTGGATTAGCTGCCGATAGTGAGGATCGGCCGGTGATGACTTTTTCCGGCGGCGAGAAAAGTCGCTTGGCACTGGCTTTGCTAGCTTGGCAGCGACCGCACCTGCTGTTGCTGGATGAGCCTACCAATCACCTTGATTTGGACATGCGTGATGCACTCATTCTAGCATTGGAAGAGTATACCGGCAGTGTAGTACTAGTATCACATGACCGTAGTTTGATTCGTGCAGTGGCCGATGAATTATGGCTGGTTGCGGATGGTCAGGTGCGACTATTTGATGGTGATCTGGAAGATTATAAGGACTGGCTTGAGAATCAGCGCGCTCGCGAAGCTATTAAATTCAAGCCAGAAAAAGTTATTCAGTCAAAAGCTTCTAAGCCAAATAGAAAAATGCTTCTCTCTAAGCAAACCAAACTTGAAGCAACATTGTCCAGTACCCAGGCAGAGTTAGTTGCAATCCATCACCAGTTGGCTGATCCGGCTACTTATACGAACCGCACACCGGAGGAAGTCAACCAACTTAACCATATTCGTGCCGGGCTCGAAAAAAAAATTGCTGAGCTGGAAGAAAACTGGTTGGAGCTGGAAAGGGTGATGGAAGAATGTGATTAAATCTGATTTGGAAGCCGTAGGCTGGAGGATACCAAAAAGTACAGTTTGTTTGCGGCCGTCTGACCAACCCGTTAAGACTGAAAATAGATGCTTGGCACGGCACGTTCATAAGTTTCAAGGTTTAGCTGACGATGGCTCTGTTTGGTTGATTACCTTATAACAACCATTCTCCACAAGCTGGATAGTGCGCAGAGGTGGATAGAGCGTTGATGGATTGACACTGGATCTGGACTCAACGGTAATGACACGCTATGGACAGCAAGAAGGCGCCCTTACGATCCGTTACCTCAGCAGTTGTGACGGCAATTGCATGGGGAGGTCCTTGTGTATCGACCGCGATATGGCGCTTGATCCCTGATACTTTGTTTCCTGCATCGTAGCCCTTCGCATGAGCGCTATCCGTGTTTTTTTACACTTTGTGCGTCGATGATCAAAAAGCTCGTCGAGGATTTACGCCCCTGTTTTGTACGGACCACGCCAACTACATTTTTTTAAAGACCGTTGTCGCTTGGGTATCTCTTCCTCATCCACAGAGTCTACGATATTCACATAATCGTGAACAGGCTCTAGCCCGAATATTTCATAAATTGTCACGTGCCCTCACTTGCCTTTTGATTAATAAGAAAGATTTTGCTCAGTCGGGTGTATGAGTCACTACACCCCTCCTTCTCAAAACTTCCCTATTAATCAAAATCCTGCGTGATCATCACGCGAATTTATGAAATATTCGGGCTAGAGCTATTATCAGCCAAACAGGATGTGTGCTAGGGTGTTAGGGTAATGGTAACGGTATTGTTAAAAGTGCCATTAACAATACCGTCCAGATTGTCATCAACAGCAAAAGTTACGGTGTAAGTGCCGGCAGGGAGCGCACTTGCAGAAGTATTTAAAATAGGAAAGTGGTTGATGGCAATTAATTCTCCACCATGTGCACGAATAGGCTGGTCTGACTGGATAAATCCAAGTCGATCATTTAACCAGAATGTCCCCATCGGGGTAATCGCTCGTACCCAGTAATCTACCTGATTGCCTACATAGACGCCTGGATTGAGTGACACAGTAAGTGTCACAGTATCGTTTTGTGTCAAGGTTAGGGAATCAGTGATTTGATTGGCAAAAATAGTAGGAGCGGGTAGTGATCGCTGAGGAGGGAAGGGAGAGGATGTATTATTAAAGAACCATGAGATATTGCTGCTAAAGTAGATTCGCCCACGAGTAATTACAAAATGTGACGGATTGATTGGCTCAGCGCTAATTTCACACACTGAGAAGGATGCTCTATTGTCATCGAAACCAAAGACAATATCCGCATTATCAGTGAACCCGGCAAATTCCAGCTTTAACGAATAATCGTCAGCTGTGCCTGCCAATCTGTCCAATCCGCTCATGGCCAGTCGCGCAGTAGCTACATCATCTGCAGCTAATGTTCGTTGTGTTTCACCAGCAAAAACCCCCTGTTGCATGACAGCTTCAGTATTGGGAATATCGAATAATGCGCCGACGTTACGGGCAGCATTTGCAGCAAAAGTGTTTCTAGGTGGAAGATCAGATTGATCTCGGCTATAGGTTGTAACGTCCACCTTTGTCGCGATACTAAACGGGTTGTTGTTACTTTTACGAAACCAGTGAAGATTCATGTCGTCGCCACGTAGATCGTCTCCAGAACCAATCACACCGTCAGCACCGCTATCAAGGTTGAATTGATTATCAGCCCCCCGGGTCGAGTGAGTAAAATTTCTGTCCGAGCCATTCAACCCTGATTCCGAAGCGAGATTGGGATGTCCTAGACCAATGCAATGTCCCAATTCATGCAGTGCGACCGATTCAAAATCAAACTGGAAGAGTGAATCATTGCTACCTTCATTGACGATATTATCAACCGTAGGGATCAGGTTATTCCAGGTGTTGATGATATTTTGGATAGGAATTACCATTTCCTGAGCATGGGAGGATAAGGGTGATATACCAACCGTTACAGTCAGAATTGTGCCCGTGCCTCTATAGCCCGGGGGGTGAGTAATGACATCGACGCCATATTCTTCACCAGCGAACTCAAATATTCCCGAGAAAGAGGGTGAAGCTACACTTATTACCAGTGGCAGTAATGCTAGTTGCAACCGGGTGGGCCTGAGAAATTCAAGCAGATAGCGTGTTCGTTTCATCTTGATTAATTAAATGTAAATGGCTGGCTTTGCCTCTACTGTCAAGATTTGTATGATGACATATTAGCTATCAGTCATTCATTTAATTTTTTAAGATCAGCTCGTTGCATAATCACTTGGAGCTGCTGCTGAACCGAGATCAGGTACTGAATTTCCTCGACACTGGAAAAATGCTCAGCAGTCCATTTGAGCCCACGCCAGGAAATATTTTTTTTGGTATTTGAATCTCCCGGTTCAAACATCTCAGAAGATTTATATCGATTGGGGTAAATTTCGATAAGCGTAGAGGGTGCATCTGAAATACTTTCAACAGGGGCAAGCAGTGCTCTCTGCTGTTGTTTTATTTCTTGTATCTTGTTGCGAACAAGCGTGGAATCAAATTCCAGAATTTTCCTATCTGTCAGCATATGCCATAAATTATCCAGGGCATTTGGCTCTAGATAAGCCTTATAGCTACCGGCCTGTTTCATATAGGGCGGGCGATGAACCTGTATGTAGCCATCACTGAAAATTGTCAGCGAAGCACCTTCCAGAGCTTCTCTCGTGCCCCCTAACGTTTCTCTATAGTATACGATCACTGTGTCTTGCTGATGAGTATCAGAGGCAACCGAAAGCGGAGGTAACTCGGCTGAAGTGCTTATTCCCTGAGATGTAATACCTTGAATGGTATAGAAAATCAAGAACACCCCTATTAAGAAGACTATGCATCTGCAGCATTTGTTTTTTGACAAAACGCTCATTATTGGTTACCTCCTCTTCTACCCTGTAAGAAACCTATAATATTAAAAAATTAGAGCGAGGGTTGATCAATGACGCTCAGATAGAAGCTGATTTTCCCTTGGCGGCGTTCTTCCAGATAGCGTTTCAGAGGATCATGAATGACACGGAAAGCCATTTCATCCCACGGGATTTCATGCTCATCGAAAAGCCTGACTTCCAGACTCTCTATGCCGGGAGAGAAATCCATATCCAGCAAGCGAGCCCGAAACAGAAGATAGACCTGGCTGATATGGGGCAAGCTATATGCAGCATATAGATCGCCAATCTCTACCCGTGCATTGGCTTCTTCCAATGTTTCACGGGCAGCTGCCTGAGCTAATGTTTCGTTGTTTTCCATAAAACCCGCAGGGACAGTCCACTTTCCTTGCCGAGGAGCAATTGCACGGCGGCACAACAAAATTTTGTCTTCCCATTCAGGGATGCATCCAATGATCATTTTGGGATTCTGGTAATGAATGGTATGACAGGTAGAGCAAACAAAACGTGGTAAGGTATCACCTTCTGGTATATGTAACACAACTGCGGCACTACAACTACTGCAGAATCTCATACTTTGACCTTGGTTGATGAGTGATATTCAAAGCATCAGGCTTTTCGATATCGGTGTCGATCAAATATTATTTTACTCGGAGCGATGGTTTACCGTAAAAAATCGTTTGACAAGTAATTTTCCAGATCGATCATGGACCTCAACTCGCCATTGGCCTAGTTGGCTTTTACTCAGCATTTTGCTGGAATTCGTACGCCAATTATCATTGCTGATGATGAACGGAATTTTTGCGATTTCTTTATCCTGGTAAAACCAGCTTATATTGGCTTCTTTTCCTTCTAATCCACGCAGGTGTAGAAAAAAATAGATCGGTTGACTCGCTTCCCGATCAAGCCAGACATGATCGATGTTGTCAGTGGGCTCTCGCTGTTGAATGGCGCTGGTCAATTGCGCTTTGACAACATGAGATCGATCTGTGAACGCTTGTTTTTCCTTGGTTGTCTGGTTGAGTGTTTTATACTTGGCTGCTGCAGGCTTTTTAGGGGGAATAATGTTATGCCCCAGATTTGCCGTTGCTTCAATGATGGGTTTGGGGGTGGGTTTGACTAAAGGGGTTGTGCCTGCTGTAGTCGCCAAAACCTTAGCAGTTGCATTGTCATTATTTACTGATATATCACCTGATTCAACCTCCTTGCCAGGGATTAAGCCGTCATTATGAACGGCATGAGTATTTTCTGATAAAGCTTCTACAATTGGAGTGCTATTTTCCTCAGCTAGCCACCCGTACAAAGTCCCGCCCAGTATCACCGCAAGTAACAATGCTGCTGCAGAGATTTTTCGCCAATCGAATGGAGGTTTTACCTGATCGACTGTTTCTTCCGGGCTTTCGGGTTCTTCTGGTAATTGTGAAATCTGATTAAGTTTGATGCGAATCTTGAGTTGCTGGTCATTCATAATGAGCATTGATTGAAACTGATGAGCTTTAGCTATTGTAGAGTCCAAAAGATTAAACAGCGAGAAGATTTTAATCATATCGCTGTATAAATGTGTCAGAGGGTAAGAGCTCTTATTGAGGTCTACCTGATTATCCCGGTCTGGCAAGAGATATTTCGTGTTTTAGTGATACAAAGAATCGGCTGCAGTCTTATATCCGGCTTGATTGCAGACTGTATTTCTATCTGCGGGCCCTGATGGAATTCGCCGAGAACAATCCCATCTCCGTTATTGACACCACGACGCACACTCCTGGCAGAAGTCGTCAATCGCACAAAAAATCGCTATAGTATCCATTGGAGTTTGACTCTTCTAGTGATGAAGCTCTTTCCCAAAATCGTTTCATCATAAGGAATTCCGATTCCTTTTACAGATTTTCTTACGTTGAACTCACGTTAATTCAAGTTGGTGGTAAATTTCCCGATTAAAATCGATTCGTTTCCAATTTTTCCAGAGCGATGATTTTATTTATTCTCTCTACTGAGGGAAGAGCTGAATGTTCTACCCGTGAAAATGATTATCCAGTCAATACTTTGAATATAGCGGTAGCTGTTTGTTAATCCATTAAGACTCCATTGATTTATTAAACTATTTAGATCCTTATTCCAATGGATAAAACGATTAATATCAGCAATTCTAAGCCAGACAATGTAAAGCCGAAACCCAGGCGCAGGCGTGGCCCAGCAGCGCGTATCAGCAGAGGCGAATCCCCGAAACGACCCAAAAAATATCAACCCGGTGAATTCAAGCGAAAATTATTGCTGATAGGGATAGAAACTCTCAGCCTGAGCATTACAGCGGTTTTGGTCATCATGGTGCTGCTAGGCTATTCTGCGAATCGGTTCTCGGGCACCAGTTTCTTCGGTAGTTTGCTACCGTTCGCGATCGGCGTTTTGGCATTGATACTGGTTACTTTCATTTTTTTCATCGGCTGGTGGAAACTGAGAAAATGGTTGCAGCTTCATTCTGAATTATTGACTCCGATACTATCTCTATTATTTACCTTGCTGATTACCTGGCTCGTTATCCACGGTGAGTTCTCCCTGGCTTACGGAAATTTCCGTACGCTGGTTGGAGGTAAGGAAGAAGCGGGGCGTATGACAATCGCGCATCAAGTTTATGCAGCTTATCGCAGACATGGTCCAGCACAGCTGCAAAAAATGGTTAATCGGGCTCAGGAATACCAGCAAACCATCAAAGACGCAGCCGTTGCTTTTGATGTCGATGTCAATTTGTTACAGGGTATTGCGGCCACAGAATCGTCTTTTATACCGAGAGACAGCAGTGACGGCGGACGCGGTTTATTCCAAATTACCCAAGTCCCGAAAACGGTCGTGGCTCAGGCGCTTAAGCGGCTGGGTACCGAAAAAGTCTCTCTGGAAAATCCCCGACACAATGCCTTTATCGCCGCGGCTACATTTAAACATTACCTGGCTGAAATGAAAGATGACCTCTTTTTGGCTTTATTAGCCTACAATATCGGTCCCGCTAACGGAGGCCTGCGCTTTATCATGCAGCAATACGGCGCTTCCGATTTCACAACCATTCAGCCTTATTTACAAACACTGCCGCGCGATTATCCGATACGGGTATTATCCTACTCCCTGGCGTTTCGTCTCTGGCAAAAAGAAGGTAAATTGCTCGCTTATGAGGAAGGAAACAATGCTATCCAGATACAGCGTATTGGCATACCGGGACTGCATACCGGTTCGTAATTTTTCAGCGTACGATCAATTCTTGTAGATCTTCCGGAGAGCCATAAGCAATGATCTCGACATCGCTGTCAGCTAAATTCCTGATGTGAAACCTGGCACATTCAGTTAACACATTGCACCGGAGCCCTTTGATGATATGCAAGCATGCGCTCACCAAGAAATTCTCCAGCAATAATGAATCTTGGCATCGCGGGCGAAATCCTCGGGTACCGTTACCGCGCTGATGTCATCGATGATCAAATCCGCCAACGCTTCTTTATCCAGTTTGAACCGGCGGAAGTTCGTTGAAAAATATAATATCCCACCTGGCGCCAGTAAGGCTGCGGCGTTGCGGATCAGTTGCACGTGGTCGCTTTGGATGTCGAAGGCCTCGTCCATTTTCTTGGAATTGGAAAAGGTCGGAGGATCGAGAAAAATCAGATCGAACTGCGGCTTTTGTTTTGAATTGACTTGCTCGATCAACCATTGCAGGCAATTGGCGCGCACCCGTTGGTGATCGCCGCGAATGCCGTTGAGGGTGAAATTCCGTTGCGCCCAATCCAGATAAGTGTTGGACATATCGACAGTGACGCTGGACACCGCACCGCCGATCGCTGCATGCACCGTGGCGCTGCCGGTGTAGGCGAATAAATTCAGAAAGCGTTTGCCCTTGGCTTGTTGCTGAATCAGCAAACGCATCGGCCGATGGTCGAGAAACAGGCCGGTGTCCAGATAGTCCTCGAAATTTACCCAGAACTTGCAGCCGCCTTCTTCAACGACATGGAAATGGCCGGAATCACCTTGTTTCTCGTATTGATCGGTGCTTTTCTGTTTGCGGCGGATCTTTAAAAACACCTGTTCAACAGGGATTTCCAGCACTTGGGTTATTTCCGCTATCGCCCCGGCCAGCCGCTGATTGGCCTTGGCGGGATCGATCGTTTTGGGCGGCTCGTATTCCTGCACGTTGACCCAGGTTCGCTCGCTTTGATAAACATCCACCGCCACCGCGTATTCCGGTAGATCGGCATCATACAGCCGGTAGCAATGCACCTGATTCTGTTTAGCCCATTTGGTCAGTTTTTTCAGATTCTTGCGTAAGCGGTTGGCGAACATTTCCGCCTGGCCGCCAGGCTGTTCGGTCTGAGCGCAGCGGCTGATTTGCTCGATGCGTTCCTGTTGGGATTTAGTTTCCGGTTCAGAGAAGACTTTTTCCTGGTTCTGCCACATTATCTATCTACAAAAAAGAGATTCAAGGTGAGTTTATCCTGCCAAAGTATAAAATTGTTCCGCAAAACTCAGCTTGTCACAGTGATTTGCCGCCCAGCATATTCCACCACCTGGCCATGGCGAATCTTACAGGTCTTGCGCAGCTCAATCTGACCCTCCACCTTGACTTTACCCTTGGTGATTACGATCTTGGCTGCACCGCCACTTTCGCACAGGCCGGTGATCTTCAAGAGATCATTCAGAGCAATATAGTCGCGACCTTCGAGGCTGAATTCATTCATGATTTAACCTGTTTCAGCTGGATATAGATAGCTTCGACCTTCTCTCTGGCCCACGGCGTCTTTCGCAGAAACTTCAAACAGGACTTAATGCTGGGATCCTGCTTGAAGCAATTGATATCCACTTTCTTGGCTAACCTCTCCCAGCCATATTGCGCATGCAGTTCGGTAAGCAGCACCTCCAGGGTAACCCCATGTAAGGGGTTCTTGGGTTGTGAATGATTTTTATCTTCTGGAGTGGAATCGTGCATGGCGATTATCTGGTTAACAGTTAACAGGAGCCCATTATACGCTCCCCATCCGATTGGGCGTGAAACTACTGAAGCACTTAACAAATTAACCCTGACAGCTCTCTTTACGTCTGTTTTCCAAACCATTTGAGCTTGTATCGCACCATCTTCTCAGCCAGATCGTCATAGTCTTTCCAATCCTGGTGGGTGTGGATGCGCACATGAGGGTTAGAACCGGGAATTTCTCGCATGAGAAAGGGTAAATGGTCGCGGTCACGCACGAAATAGTGGGAAAAGCGGTTCAATGCCAATGCGAAGCCCGCCTCGAACAGCGCACTGGTGACCAGTTTCTCAGGATAAACCAGCACAAACTGACGACTCAGTTGCAGTGCTTTCAGATCATCCAATACCGAAACATCGAGCGTGTCGAAATCCGAGATGCTCTCGATCTTTTCCGCGGCCCAGTATACGGACAGCCCGCAATTCTGCTTGAGGGCATCGAAGATCTTTTTGAACTGCGCCCGACTGCTTTGATAGGCCTTATCCGTTGAGAAAGCAGCCATGGGCGTGGAAAGGAACACGTCATACAGAAACTGGTCAGAACCGGCCGATGCTTTCTTTGCTGCCTGTTTCACCGCCGTCTCCAGATCTGGCCAATGGAGTGCAAACGCGTGCTGCAACTGCTTCTCGGTAAGTTGCGCCGCACCGAGCTGGTCATTGATCACAGTAACCAGCTTTTCGATTTCTTCCCGGTCGAGCAAAGTGGCATTGAACTGAGCCAGCGGACCCGACAGATCAGTGACCTTGAGATCAATCAGCAAAGGCACAATGCGCGCCTCTTCGAAACGCTTGCCAAGCGCGCCGGCTTCGTAAAGGATCCATGGGGCGGAGCAGTTGTCACGGGTCAGGCATAGAATCCCGAATTCGCATTCATCAAGCACCGAGCTTAACTCGTGGAACCAGTGACTGCCTTTGGCAATGTCGTCTGACGACAAAAAAACATCGACCGCCTGAATGACATTCGGCAACCAGTCTTTCATGGCTTTAGCCACCTCGTGACTGGCCTCTCCGGACCAACTGACAAATACCTTCATATCCTGTTTCTCTCAATCAATCTGTCGCACAATACACAATGGCGAGTTGCGAGAATCTTGTGCTGGTGAATAAGCACAGTTGAGCCTGAATAACGCTCCTTCAGTCGCATCAGGAAGAACAGACTCAAATGAAGCGTCTTTTCTTGCCATTGATTTAATTAATCACTTTATTGTAAGGAAAGACTCTCTAGCGCTTTTTCATGATTCCATTTTCCGTGAAAGAGATGACCTTTTTTCTCGGGTGTACGGTCGCTGGTCCAGGTCAGATATTTGCCATCGGGCGTAAATACCGGCAGGCCGTCAAAACCTTCCTTGTCCGTCACACGCACGGGCTCTTTTTTGCCTTCCGCATCGACGATGTAAAGCTCAAAGTTCCGGTGTCCATGGACGTTGGTTGAGAAAATGATGTATTTTCCGGAAGGATGGTAGAAGGGCGCCCAGGACATCATATTGAGATGGGTAATTTGTTTCTGGTCCGATCCATCGATGTTCATGGTAAATATTTCCGCTTCTCTGCCATTGGCTGAAAAGCGGCGCCAAACGATTCTCTTGCCATCCGGGCTAAAAAATGGACCGCCATCATAGCTTTGTGTATGGGTTAATCTTTTTACGTTGGAGCCATCCGCATTCATGATGTATATATCGATTAAAGAGGAAGGATCCTTTTTGAAAAGCGCTGTTTCTTCCTCGGATAATTGTTCGGTGTAGGCCCTGCGATTGGAGGCGAATGCGATCAGTTTGCCATCGGGAGACCAGGAGGCTTCCGCATCATAGCCCAGGGTATTGGTGAGGTTCCTGATCTTTCCACCTTCAAAATCAGTCTCATAGATATCATAAAACTCATCATAATCCCAGGCGTAGGATTGCCGTTCGCCGGATTTTCTTCTTTCAATTTCGGCGGTCATCTTGGTTTTGGCATCAGGGTCTTCATGGGTAGAGGAAAACAACACTTTTTCTTGTGAAGGATGCACCCACGAACAAGTGGTTTTACCGGTACCGGGCGATACTTGCTGAACTTTTCCACTCACCAGATTCTTCAGGTAAATCTGATAAAATGGATTTTTATCGGATACTTCAGCCTGATAAGCCATCCACTGCATATCTGCACGATAATAGGCTTCGCCGACTCTGACTTCCTTATCTGAAAGCTGATACTCCTCGGTAATAAAATCTGCTGCACTGGCAGGGACTGCGGTAAAGAAAAAAAGCGCTGCTAACAGTTTCTTGATCAATAATGGAGAATCAGTAAAAGAAGATTTCTGTGTAAAATTTTTCATTTGACTTATAAGCCTCGTTGCTAAAGAAAAATCATTTAAACATAGCTTTAAAAAGAAAGTAAACAAGATGTCATTTCCAACAAGCTGTTCCGGAAGGGTTTGGTGATCACGTCAATATCCGTCAGAATAAGTTGAATAACAAATAGCTATAAAATTTAAAGAATGAAAAAATCGATCAAATTGAGTGTGACATGGGGTTTCATCATCAGTTGCTTACTCTATGGCGTAACGGTGTTTGCAAGCAGTGAGACATTTCATCATCAGATGGAAATTACGCTCTCGCCGGATACTTCTGAGATCCGGTTAAAAGATCAGGTGCGCGTTCCGGAACGCTACCGGAATCAACCAACAGCGATTCAGCTTGATTTCAGCCTGCATGCCGATTTAACGGTGACTGAAGTGGAAGGTGCGCATCTTACCTTACAGAAAAGTAATGCTGCTTTGAGTGCCAGACCGGTTCCATTAAAACTGTACACTTTGACCTTGCCGCCACAACAAGAAGAATTTACTTTAACTTTCAACGGAAAAATCAATCACGCCGTGCAAGGCCCCGCTCTGGAATACGCACGCAGTTTCAGTTACACCCCTGGGCTCATCTCAAATGAAGGGGTTTTTCTGGCCAATTCTACCGCCTGGTATCCGCAGTTTGAGGATGTCATGGTGTCATTTAACTTGAATATTCAAGTACCAGCCGACTGGGACATCATTAGCCAGGGCACCTTGGTGCGTGAGCAAAAAACAAAAACGACCCACAATGTGATTTGGGAAGAGAAACAGCCACAGGATGACATCTACATCGTAGCGGGGCGATATCAGCGCTACACACAATCAGCGGGCGCGGTGAATGCATTCGTTTATTTGCGCAGTGCGGATGAAGCATTAGCCCAGAAATATCTGGATACCACCGCTCAATATATTGCCATGTATAACAAGCTGCTGGGGCCTTACCCGTATTCAAAATTTGCTCTGGTCGAGAATTTCTGGGAAACCGGCTACGGCATGCCTTCTTTTACGCTACTTGGCCCCAAAGTAGTTCGTTTTCCTTTCATTCTGCATTCTTCCTATCCGCATGAAATTTTGCATAATTATTGGGGGAATGGCGTATTTGTCGATTATGCCAAAGGGAATTGGTCGGAAGGATTGACTGCCTATCTCGCTGATCACCTGGTGAGCGAGCAAGGCGGCAAAGGTGAGGAGTATCGCCGTGATGTGCTGCAAAAATATACTGATTTTGTGAGTAAGGAAAAAGACTTCCCCATTGCTCAATTTACTTCGCGTCATAGCTCCAGCTCAGAAGCCGTGGGCTATGGAAAAACCATGATGTTTTTTCACATGTTGCGGCAAGAGCTCGGGGATGAGGACTTTGTCCGGGTGTTACGCGCTTTTTATAAACAGTTTAAATTCAAGCAAGCCACTTTCGAGGATTTAAAGACGACCTTTAACTCACTCACTGGCAAGGATTTTTCTCCGTTTTTTAAGCAATGGGTATATCACAGTGGCGCTCCCAATCTCTTGCTGCAAGATGCACAAGCCGAACCCACAGCCCAAGGATTTAAGCTCAAGGCGGTCATCAAACAAACCCAGCAAGGCATACCCTACCAGCTCACTGTGCCTGTCGCTGTTCATCTGCAAGGGGAAGCGCAAGCTTATCAGACTCAAATCACCCTCAATCAGCCTACCCAAATGATCGAACTGGATTTGCATGCGCGACCCGTGCGCATCGACATTGATCCGCAGTTTGATGTGTTCAGGCGTTTGGATAGCCGCGAAATCCCTTCCGCCTTGTCCCAAGGATTTGGCGCGGAAAAACCCTTATTAGTGCTGCCAGCTAAAGCGGATGAGGAAATATTACAGGCGTATCAGTTGCTGGCAACAAATTGGCAAAAAACCCAATCCGGTCTGCTGGAAGTGGTGCGCGATGATCAACTGAATACGCTGCCCACCGATCGGACGGTCTGGATCATGGGCTGGCAAAATAGATTCAGCCAGGCGTTGGTCACGACTTTGTCAGGACAAGGTGTGGCTTATCGCTCAGGCGCGCTGCAGCTGGATCAGCAAACTTATCAGCAGGCAAAGCACGCCATTGTCCTGACAGCAAGACAACCCGCCAACCCGGATAAAACCCTATTATGGGTGGCATCCGATCATCCCAAGGCGATTGCAGAATTGGCCAGAAAGCTGCCGCATTACCGCAAATACAGCTACCTGGTCTTTGAAGGCGATGAGCTGACTAATGTGAACAAAGGTCAATGGCCTGTTACTCAATCACCCTTAACCCAGTTGATCAAGCAGAAAGATGAGGTATCGTTTACTTCCACCCACGTGGGCACTTTGGCACCCCGCCGCGCACTGGCGGAGTTACCCCCGCTGTTTTCTGAAAGCCGCATGCTAGTGGATATCACCCATTTAGCCAGCGAAGCCTTTAAAGGACGTGAATTGGGCAGTCCGGAATTGGATACCGCCGCAGAGTATATCGCACAGAACTTTCAGCAGGCTGGCCTGCTGCCCGGTGGAGATGACAACAGTTATTACCAGATCTGGCAGCAGGATGTGGGCGCACCGAAAGGAAAACTCACTTTGCGTAATGTAATCGGAATTTTGCCTGGCACTAATCCAGAATTAGCCGGGCAAAGTCTGGTGATTGGTGCGCATTATGACCACCTAGGCATGGGCTGGCCGGATGTGCGCGCCGCTAACCAGGGGAAAATTCATTACGGTGCAGATGACAATGCCAGCGGGATTGCAGTCATGCTGGAGCTGGCGCGGCAGATCGCCGCTAAGTGGCAACCGCAACGCACCATCATTTTTGTCGCTTTTACTGGTGAAGAAGCCAGTCTGCTGGGTTCAACGCATTACGTTAACAATGCAATAAACTATCCGGTAGAAAAAATAGCCGCGATGCTGAATCTGGATACGGTAGGGCGGTTGGGCAACAATCCGGTTACCCTGTTCGGCGCTGGCACTGCTCGTGAACTGGTGCATGTTTTTCGCGGCGCAGGCTTTGTCACGGGTATTCCCATCAACGCTGTGCAGAATGATTTCGGTTCCAGCGATCAGGCCGCTTTCATCAAAGCGGGCGTGCCTGCCGTCCAGTTTTTCGCCAGCGCACATGAAGACTATCACGCTCCCGGCGATACCGTAGATAAAATCGATGCAGCCGGACTCGTGAAAGTGGCTGTCATCCTCAAGGAAGCAACCGAATATCTGGCCAATCGTCTCGAACCCCTGACCGTCGCTTTACCATCACACAATGCGCAATCTGAATCAGTACCGGTAAAAGATAAACGCAGGGTCAGTCTTGGTACGATGCCGGATTTTTCCTATCAGGGTGAAGGCGTGCGTGTGGATAACGTCATCCCAGGTTCCCCCGCACAACAGGCGCAGTTACAGGCAGGCGACATTCTGATTCAACTGGCGGGCCAACCGATCAGTGACCTAGCATCGTACGCAAATATCCTGAGAACTCTCCAAGCAGGACAGAAAACTGAATTGCAATATCGTCGCGCGGATCAAGCGAATAGCGTTGAGGTGATACTGGCTGAGCGTTAATGGCGCTATAGTCCATGAGTCCATGATTCTATTTTGCCAAATGTTTTGGGTGGCAAGATGACATTGCTGAAGCTGCCTCTGCAGCCGCTTAAAACAGCTTTGTAAAGATGAGAAGTATCGACTCCTCGCGACAAAACAATTTAAGGGGGATTTTGAAATGACGATGGAAACGGATAGTTTCCTGCAACAAGCCTTTGTGGATGGCCATCTACAGATTATCGCAAGCGGCAGGACTGAAAAGATCCGCTACGTTGCCGTCAATGTGATGGAAAAGTGGAGTGATCCTGAAGAAAAGATACGCGCCACTTACTATGCTGAACTGATCTACCGTTACGGCTACAAGTCCGAGTGCATTGGTGTCGAGGTTATACCGTGCCCGACCGTATCCCGGTGGATCGTGCTGATCTCTTGGTTTTCCGCGATAAAGAGCGAATCAAGCCCTTTGGTGTCATCAAGTGTAAACGTGACGCTGTTTCTGATACCGAGTTCAAGCAAGCCGTGGAGCAAGTCTTCGGCAACGGCTACGCTCATAAATTCAGCGATTCATGGGGCCGCGTAAGCGACCTCATTTTGCCGCTTTGAGCGGCTCACAAAACACAACGAACAGTTCATTGTTGATGCCTCGCGTGCAGCTGGAGTTCTTTCCATCGCGCTTGTTGCTGAAGAGGGGGCGCTGTGGTTGGGCATGTCGCGGTATCCCTTGTTTCCATTTCAGATGGGGCTAACATCTGGTTTGGCCTTGGCCCTATATCCGTCAGTCCTGAGCGACAAGGACAGGGTATCGGCTCTTGTCTCATACGCGAGACGCTTAGATTGCTTGAGGAACGTGGTGCTGCAGGTTGCGTGGTGCTGGGTGACCCTGCTTATTACAAGTGTTTTGGTTTCAAGCCAGAATCCGGTCTTGTTCTTCCTGATGTTCCACCGGAGTATTTCTTAGCAATTTCGTATGGTCGGTCTTTGCCCCGTGGAGTAGTCACTTACCATGATGCATTCAGCGCACGACGCTAAATTAAACAAGGCCCCGGCCTCCAGGTAGGGGCGCTTGCTTGATGAAAGTAGAATTCTTCAATGTTAGCGAAAGTTGTCGCTCCTGGTCTCCTGCCTACCACGACACTTGCACAGCGCTGGCTTTGCCCGGGTTGGTTCAATCAAATGACGAAGGATTAAAGCTTCTCTAAATCGCCAGCGCCATTAGGCATAGACACGTTGCCCTTCTGCTCAAAGGGAACACTGCCCAATCCCTGCAGGAAGAGTCGTCCAGATAGTCGGTAGTCCACCTTGTCGCGGCTGGATTTCTGCAATTCACCGAGTTGTTTCCATATCATTCCAAGGGTGCTGGTCGCTTTCATTTCCATCACCGTTTCACCCAGGCGTGGCACGATTACGACCTTATCGGACAGGCCCTTGGCGAAAGCTACTCCATTGAGTTCGACATCGAAGGTAATGCCATTGATATGCAGAGCTATGTCATTAGGGTTCTGGATGCGCATCTTGAGGATGAATCGCTGCTCCAGGAGACCGAATTCAACAAGCTCAATCCCAGCCAAGGTGATATCGGGATTATGCTTTATTCCGGCTAGTTGAGTGCAACCAGCTACTAAAGCAGCCATAACCAGAAACAGCTTCAGAATAATGCGTTCCATACCATTCTCCAAATAAAAAATCGCATTTAAACAAAAAAAACAGGTTAATCGTTGTATCCACAGCTCATGGCGAATGCTTGCTGGGACTGATGTCTTAACGGCTTGAGGTGAGCAGGTTTCACTGAGGCAATACAGATTGTCCTACTTTCTTCCCATTCTATGACCACCTGCAAACGACACATTCCTGCCGATGGCGAAATTCGCAAAGGGACACTGAGTGGATGGTCGATCTTAGCCGAATTCAGTCAATCAATGTCAGGTTGGAATGGCTGATCAGAATAACTACCAATCATCCTATATCATCGTCCCCGCGATTCTGAACCTGATCGCTGAAATCAGCGAGATGATCGGTTGCTATACTGGCCCTGGCAGAGCAGAGTCTGACTCCGGCCCTGCGTCGGGAGAATCGTATCCGTACAACGGTTGGCTCCGATTCAATTGCTTTAATTAAGCCCTTGTCATCTGTTTGTTTACAGCCAAGTTATAACGAAATTTGCAGATCAATCGTGCGCTAGCAGGCGGGTTTATGTACTTTATTCAGACTTTTCACCGCCTTTAGGCCCCCAGAAAACAACCCAGGTAGAGAAATCAGGTGAAAAATTCTCAAAGCGATGTTCGACATGGGCTGGAACAAAAAATACCGTACCCGCTTCAAATGGATGACGTTCACCCGCCACGACAAATTCACCCTGTCCAGAATGAATAAAATAGAGTTCATCCTGATCGTGCGGAGTTTGTATATCTGTGCCACGAGGCGCATATAACTCGACAGACATTGAACCATGCGCAAACGCTAGCGCGAATGGTTCACCCATCGGCCATTCCTGGGTTGCGTTACCCGGTATTTGTTTCAAAAGATCAGGCACAGTTGCTTTCATGGATAAAATATAAAATGAGGTATAAATTAATGATAAGTATGATTCAGGTGTTTACAGTATTGTAATTCTTACAAATCAAAAGAGGCACTCTTGATTGATCTTTGGCCATGCTTATCTTGAATGACCCTGCCTTGATCAGCCGTATTACCAATTTAGAATCGCTTTGTCGCCGACCGCATACTTCATGATTCATGCTAGAAAGCTTTGCAGTACAAGGGTGGCGTTGAGTCGTCGAGTGCGACGGGGGTGCTTGATTGGAATCCTTACTTCAGTGTTTGGAGGCCGTGTTCCCGTCATCCTTGGCTAAGAGATGATGCCGATTTGGCTTTTTCATAAGGAAATAGAGCTATTCACTTTACTGTTTGCCTCCTTATTGTGGAGTGAGGTGTTGCAATTTCTCATCGTGTACCTCAGTACAATATTTTTTTCTGCCACCCTGAAATAAAGTTTTATTCAATATCCTTCCGTCATTATGATGGAGCGCTCAGGGCTTAGAGCATTCTGGAAGTCATCGAATGGCATAGAGGGAGGAGGGGAGCGAAAACCTGAAATTCTGAAAAGCTGGAGGGTGATCAGGGTGACAGTTTTTCAGGTTTTTAGAGTCCCTGTTTTCCGTCGTGTGATCCCGCTCGCTGCTTCGCTGTCAGCCTCACTCTCAGCAGTCCATACAGCGCAAGGATAACGTCGAGTCGCCGGATATTTCACAGGAATTTTTTCTACTGCAAATGAGCGCTGCACCCTTAGGTCATCATAGGAGCAAAACATCATTCTGCTGTTTATCAAGAAATCAGTATTAATGTTTTGAACACAAGATCCTTAGGAGAAACAAAAATGCCTCGAATCATCATAATCATTGTATTTATGATTAGCTCCATATCATTTGGGAATGATGAAGATGCTGCAAAGGATAGCCGTATCTATCAAACAGATTCAATCGGCACTATCAATCCAAATAAACCCTCATTGGTCATTCAGAAAGATGGCCGAATCCTGCCTGCCGATAGCATTGGGACGAAGATTGATGGAAGTAGAGATCAATACAAAATAATCGGCGACAGAATCTATGAGACGGACTCATTGGGCACCGCTAAGCATGATAAATCACAGAGGATAAAGTGATCGGATCAATCGACTGCCTTATTACCGGTATTGTTATTGTTTATGATGAATATCTAAAAGAAACAAATGGGGTACGGAGACATTATCTTTTCAAAATTAAGAAAAGCAGTCAAAAAAGAGAAAGCAGAACCACATCAGGCATTGCGGATACCTGCAATTCTCAAGCAGACATCAGAATGAGTACAAATCAGTACATTCCTGACTACTCTCCCAGGTTTCCAGAATACCTAATTTTCTGACGCCCACGTCTGTAGAAGTGCGAGCATAGAGGGTGACAGCCATTACTTATTCCTTGTCGATTTCTATCTGAATCATGGGCCTTTCCATGTGATGAGGGTAATCTGCTCATTAATATGACATGTATACCTCACTCGGCTTTATAATCCCAAACCCTTTGGGAGTGATTCTATGATGCTAAATCATTTTATTGATCGTGTTAAAGCTGGACAGGTGGTTGATTTTCAGGAAACGATGGCAGTGATTGCCGCGGCCTATGATTATCAACCGACAGAATTCAGCAATGGTATCCAGCAGCCATTGGTTAACGAAGCGGGGCGCAATGAAGGTTCTTGCAAGATTTTTGCCTTTGCCAGGTTGCATGGGTTAGATCAGACCCAGACCTTGGCTTTATTTGGCGATTACTATCGCAAAGATGTGCTGGAAAACCCTGATGGCAATGATCATCAGAATATCCGCAATTTTATGCGCGATGGCTGGGATGGAATCGTTTTTAAAGGGGAGGCGTTAAAAGTCAAGCATGCCGGTTGATGTTCTGATCGTTGGTCAGGGTCTGGCCGGCAGCTTGCTAGCCTGGGAGCTGATTCGTCAGCATGTTCGGGTCATGGTGATTGATAGTGGTGAGATCAATGCATCGCAAGTCGCAGCTGGGCTGATCAATCCAGTGACCGGTTCACGGCTGGTCAAGACTGCTGAAATTGAGCGATTATTGCCGGCTGCCATGCATTGCTATCAGCAATTGGGGGCAGCGTTCCGGCAGCAGTTTTTTGTGCCCATGCAAATGTTACGCCTATTAAAAACTGAGCATGAGCGGCGTCTTGCTGAGCAAAGGCTGGGACAAGCCGGGTATCAAGAATTTCTAATGAATTGCCCATCTTGTCCTTCCGGCATTGTCAGTGTCTTTGGAATGCTGCAGCAGCAACAGACCGGTTATTTAAAAACCCGTCAGCTACTAAAAAGCTTACGGGATTTTTTTGTGGTTAATGGCTGTTACCGGAAAATTAAGTTGGATTATCGGGAGATTGAGTTGCAGCCATGCTTGCGGTGGCGCGATTTGCAGCCGCGGCATATTGTGTTTTGCGAAGGCCATCGGGCTACAACCAATCCCTGGTTTGGCGGACTGCCGTTCCAACCGGTGAAAGGCGAGATTCTCAATTGCAAAACCAGCTCAGTCTGTCCAGCGCAGATTCTGAATTTTGGCTACTGGATGATTCCCATTGAATCACATCAATTCAGGTTAGGCGCGACTTTCGATCACGCAAATCTGGATACTCAACCAACCGAGCACGCCAGCAATCAGTTGATACAGGCTTTGGTTGAAGTTTATCCCGAACTACAGCCGATGGAGGTTCTTGAACATCAAGCAGGCATTCGCCCATCCACCCAGGATAAACAACCTTTTATAGGCTCTCACCCAGTCCATAACGATTTGCATATTTTCAACGGCTTTGGCGCCAAAGGCAGTTTGGCCATTCCTTGGTATGCCCGGCAATTTGCCGCAGCCTTGAATCAGGCCGCGTCGCTTCCTATCACTGCGCACGTCCAGCGTTATTATGACTCACATTTCCTTTTTGGCTGAAACAGCGCATAACCTTGTTCGTCAGAATTTGCCGCAGGGAAGTATTGCGATTGATGCCACGCTTGGAAATGGGCATGACACTGTTTTTCTAGCCCAGTCTGTCGGTGACAACGGTCAAGTCTATGGCTTTGATGTGCAAATTCAGGCCTTTCAAGCTACTATGCAGCGGCTGCGACAGCGTGATTTACTGCACCGAGCGATGCTGATTCATGCCAGCCATGCATCGATGGATGAACATATTCCGCAAAAATTTCATGGTCAGATACAGGTGATTATGTTTAATCTGGGTTATTTGCCAGGGGCGGATAAGAGCATCATTACCCAGACTGACTCGACCTTGATTGCCGTCAATACAGCTTGTCGATTGTTGGCCACACCAGGGATTCTGACCGTGCTGGCTTATCCCGGTCATGCTGGCGGTGATGAAGAAGCCTTGCGCCTGAGCGAGTGGTGCCGACAACTCGATCAGCGTCGCTTTCAGGCTGACATCGTACTGAGTCAACATGATAAACCTCAGGCGCCGCGACTTTTTGTGATCCGGAAAATGGCTTGATCTGCTAATATGCCTGACTTTTTTAGCAGCAAATAGTCATTATGTCAGAATTTAAAACATCGCCCCCGTCAAAAAGCCAACGTTTATTTCGATGCTAAAGGTTGATAAATTCTGAGTGCTGTTTTTACAGCCATGAGTGGCAATACCAAGGAACTATTGAAATGAACAACTACTTACAACGTTTTTTACTGGAGAATCTGGATATACGCGGCGCAGTGGTGCATCTGGACAGCGTATGGCAGCAAATGCTGCAAGATCGGAATTACCCGGCGCCTGTCATGCAACTGCTCGGGGAAATCAGCGCTACCACGTTGCTGCTGGGTGGCAATCTCAAGCAGCCCGGACGCCTGACCGTTCAGCTGAGAGGCAATGGCCCCGTTCCCATGCTGGTCATCGACTGTAATGAAAGTCTTCATTTGCGAGGCATGGCTAAATATACGCCTCCAATTGCAGTGCAGCCTGTGCCCGATTTACTGGAACATGGTCAGCTGGTGTTGACCCTGGACATGCTATCGATGCGTGAAACTTACCAGAGCATTGTGCCGCTCGATGGTGACACGATTGCCACAATCTTTGAGCATTATTTCAGGCAATCCGAACAACTGCCTTCACGCCTGTTCCTGACGGCATCCGATGATGCTGTTTTCGGTATTCTGCTGCAGAAACTGCCCACCGCCGACCAGCGGGACCCCGATGGCTGGACGCGCATAGAAGCGCTCGCTGCAACCGTGCACGACCAGGCTATGTTCAGGCTGACCGCTGAAGAAATCCTCACACGCTTGTTTGTTGAAGAGACCATTCGCATCTTCGATGCGCAGGCAGTTAGCTACGGCTGCCAGGAAGATCCAGCCAGGATCTACGATATGCTGCGGTCCCTGGGCAGGGCAGAAGTCAACGCCATTTTGCAGGAGTGCGGCGAAATCGTCGTGCATGATGATATCTGTAATCGCGAATATCGCTTTGACGCACTGACTATCGACGCTATCTTTCGCGAAGCCGGGCCGACGGTGCATTGAGATCATATTCTGCAGGTATGCCGGTCAATCAGCGTGAAAAATGACCCAGTTCAGGCTTGATAATCGATAGCGACATGGGTTGCTGTCGCTTAAATCCAGCCATATCAATCCAAAGTGATTAGCAATAAGGCATGGCGCGTTAGAGCGATTGGGTGTAAGCAAGTTTGGCTGATAACAGAAAAAAATCTCCTGGAATTTATGCCTTGTATTTCCGGGAGATTTGTTTTTTATAAAGTAATAAAAGCCTTATAAAGATTGTAAAGACTGATCATGGTAATCAAAATGCCCACCAGTATCAGCAGAGTGCGTGCATGGAATCTCTTCAATAAGAATGCTGCAAAAGGTGCTGCAAATAAACCACCGAATACCAGGCCTACAATCAGTGGCCAAGTATTAGTTTCCATCAGCAACGCAAAAACGGCTGCACTGGTTAATGTCAGAAAAAATTCTGCAAAATTGACTGAACCAATCGTTGTACGCGGATCATTCCCTGTGCCGACCAAGGTCGTTGTGACAATCGGCCCCCAGCCACCGCCACCTGCTGCGTCCATGAAACCTCCAAAAAGTGCCAGTTTGCCTACATGCCTGGGGGCTTCTTTGCGGATATTTAGCTGACGGAAGGCTTTGCTAATAATATAAATCCCCAGCAGCAACAGGTAAGCCGATATGAAAGGCTTAAATAATGCGCTGTCCACTTGGGTGACTAATACTGCTCCTAATATACCGCCAAGTATGCCTGGTACCAGTAGGCGCGTGAATAATTGTTTGTTTACGTTGCCAAATTTGGCATGAGAAATACCTGAGACCCCGGTGGTGAAAATTTCAGCAATATGCACACTGGCACTGGCTGCAGCAGGACTGGCACCCGATGCTAATAGAAATGTCGTTGCGGTGACGCCATAGGCCATACCCAAAGCACCGTCGACCACTTGTGCGAGAAAACCAACGGCAACAGCGCTCCAGAAAATTCTGCTGTCGAGCGTACTGTTGATAATCTGCCAGCTATCACCCCAATTCTGTGCAAGAAAGAAGCGGCCAACCAGAAACAAAATGAGCGAAATTAAAATAATGACAGCAAGCCATACGGCGGCACGTAGAAAAGGGTGTGCATCCAAATGAGATATGGTGTCTTCAACAGGAGGTAATCCCAATTGTTGGTGTTCTTCATTTACCGGGTTGCTTGTCAGGTCAAGGTTGCGGATTTTCATGAGCGTAACTTTATAGTTTCAAAGTGTGTGGCACTATAGCCGCACTTGAGCAAAATTAGAAATAATATTAAGTAATATACTTATAGGTAAGAATTTCTAGCGCTGTTTACAGTATTCAGTTTAGGAAAATACTGTGGTAGGCTGGTCCTTATGAGGCCCAATGAAATACGCCCCTATCACCTGCTAAGGCCTGAGCTGCCGTTGTAGTGATGAGCTAGCAGCAAGAAATAGTGTATTTTTCTGACCTACATTATTCTAAGCTCTGTCAGTTTTCTAGCGATTCCTCTGAAAAATTACTGCCCAATGTTTCCAAGGCGATACAGGCAAGATCTCTCCACTCCTCCCTATCCCAATACCTGATGTAGCGCCTGAATTGACGCTGTGTTGAAAGGAGCGGGAATTCATCAGGGCCAAGCAGTGCCTGTATCTCATTGCAATAATGGGCGATATCCTTTTTCGCCTGCTCGTAATCAAAATTTTCACCACCGTAAGCTACGCCGAGCAAAGCAAGTTCTGTCAGCGTTCCTAATGTATACGCCCGATTTTCTCCGGTTGCCTTATTTAATTTCCACTCGGCGATTTGCCGGGCCGCGATCCACCATCGGCCATAATCTTTCGATAAAAATTTAAAAGCGGTCTTATTGGCTAGTGCTGGTGTTGCCATGATAGAAAGATATTGAGTCATAACCCAATGGTTATGGGGCTCAACTTCCAATGCTTCGCGATAGAATTCACGTGAAGCTTCATAGGCTTTTCTGCTTTCCCGTGCCCACTTCGACTTCTCGCCGGGATCAGCCGAGTGACTGTCAGCAAGCAATGAGTAGGCAATGGCGATACGTTTCTCACTGGCGGCACTCATGCCAAGACGTTCCGCTTTCACGTTGAAAGAAGTCATTGCTTCAGGTTCTTCACGCCATGCTTTAAGTTCGATGCGGATCGACTTGCATAATGAATCGATTTCCTCACCATGCTCAGCAGAATCCAACGCGGTACCCACCAATTCGTCGATACGGCCGAATTTCACCTCTAACCGTCTTCTGATTTGCTTGTCGCGGAAGGCATTCACTTGATCTTCGAAGTTTAATGGCACGGTAGCATAGGCCACGATACTGGCCCAGTCATGAGTACCGGATGCGTCGGTACGCAAGCGCTGACGCAATTCATAAATGATCCAGCGTGGATCATTGCCGCCTAGTAAACGACGATAAAGTACTTCAGCAGCGATGGCTGAGGCGCTCATCCATAGCGGAAACTGTGAAGCAATCACCCAAGGGATACCGGTTGCATGAAGCTCGTGCGCGATACTGCCCCCAGGAGTCAGTATCGATTCGATATTGCCTGAGTCACAGGTTGCGAGCGTGACCAGTGTCGGGCAAAATTTCGTATTTCCTGAAGAATCGCGAGCGGTCAGCGCAATGGCAAGCCTTTCACCGTCAATGATGTCTTTGCCTTGATCAAGATCGTTACATAATGCTACCCCATAGCGTTTATCACCGGAGCTTTCCAGTGGCGCACCGTGCGCCAGAATATGTACATGGGTATACTCGGTTTCAGCACAGGCTTCACGGATTTGTTTCAAGGTGGCATTGGGTAGGATAGTCAGTATTTTTTTGACATCTTCAACGCGCTCCTTGGTCATGCCTGGGTTTCTGATTTTTACCCAAGGCTCGATGGCTGAACGGAGCGCTTGCAAATGAGCTTGGGCAGGGACATAAAGACCGTCTGGTTCTGCAAAAGCGAAGAGGATGCGTGGCGGTCGGTTCCATTCGACAGGGAGGGGGCGTCCACGACGGATTTCCCGCGTGATTGAAATCGGTGTGCGCGTTTGCAGGAACAGTGGGGAACCAGAACCTGGAAAGCCGTCCGTGCCCACGGCAAGCTCGAAGGGAATTAGGCCAAGTTCAAATGCGGATAAGGAAAGGCGCAGATGAACCAGTTTTCCGTCTTCCATTGCAGCATTACCCAATTCTGAAAGCAGCGCTGGAATCTGGCCGAGCACTCTCCCAATCGCTTCACCCATATCGCGGACTTCAGCCTGGCGCTGTTCATCCTTCGTGGGGTCTTTATCCGATTCATAACGTAGCCTGCGCAAACGCATCAACAACTGCCGGTGTTCAAACGGCATCTGTACCGTCACTGGTCCATCCTCGCCGCATAATGCGATATAAGGCGTCAGTGGCGAGAGTAATTGATTATGCGGTGGCCCTGGTCTGAGAAATTCAAGTTTGAATTGCTGGATTGCCTTGCTGAGGTCAATACTCATATCACCTCCCCGTGAATTTTTTTATCTCAACAGGTGTGCCTGAACCGTCACCCACCACATGAGTCAATCTACCCGCTACCCTATCGTTTTCCTCCCTGATCGACACAGCGCTGGTCTGATCCATTACGAAAGGTTCGTTGCCAAATTTGGCCTGATCAATGACTTCCATTTTGCCATTGATGAGCACATCGTACACTGGCTTGAAGGAGGCCGTGTCTTTCAGCATGGTTTCGGTAAACTGCAATAACCGGATCCACGTGCCACTATTGAAATAATAGCGTCCGCCCCCCATGTCGATTGCGCGTTCAAGATGGGTATGGCCGGTAATGATAAAGTCGATCGGCGATCCCACGGCAGCGGTCACTTGTTTATAGGTATCGTCCTGATCGGATATGTCGAATGTTTTATCGTTTGCCAGCCAGTCTTTTAGCGCCCGGCGCAGTGCTTCATCTTTGCCGACGCCTCTCATCCAGCCGGTTAAACTGTCCAGGATGAGTTGCGGCGTGCCCAAGGTGCTGTCGGCTACTGCGATATTCGCATTCGGACGATTAAAGTTTTCTTCCGCGGCCAGTAACATGTCTTCAGCTCTACGTCCATCGGATGCTTTTGCACCTAATATTCCAGCTTTAAGGTTGGGTCCCAATAAACGATCGGCGGTAAATGGCAGAGTGGCATTCTGACTGGGCTGCTGAAAGCCTTCAGCCGACAGGCGTTGGTCGGCTTGTTTTTGTCCTTGTACTTTTTCGCCGACGATCGATAGCAGTTTGCCAATTTTACTGACTTGCGATGGATCAAGTACCAGCAAGGTGCCGATGGCTGCGGAAGTTTCCGGCTTAAGCAGATCAATCCAGGCAAACCTGCGCTTCACGTCATTCATGACTTCCTTGACCATGCGTGTACCGGCATTAGGATACCATTCACTGGGATCAAGCGAACGGCTGGCATTCAAACGTCGTCCCACTTTCGCCAAATCTTCGTAACGGTTGTAATTCCAAGCATCGACTTCATTGCCATGAGTACAATAGACGCGCGCATTTCCTACCATGCAAGTGTAGCCTGCGCCGGTCGTAGAAAATTCAATACGCGCACGGGCTGCCAGATCAGCTCCTGCTAGATACGTAATAATCAAACGTTGAACAATAGGAAAAGATAATTCGATATCGTGGTTACCAATAATGATGATCAGTGTATGCCCTTCCAGCTTGACGAAATCAGCCAAAGCTTTCCATATGCTGGTAAACGATGGGTCTTTCATGATTCGCTGGATGGTGGCAACCGCTTCGTCAACGGCAACGTAGCCGTGAATGTCTTCGGCCAGTGTGTCGATGATGTCACCATTTAATACCAACGCTACGCGTCCCCCGGGCCGTTGCCGCCCAACCCAGCCGATATAGTTGGCAAGGCGCTTGGTTTCACGCAAAATCTGAAAATCAAGCCTGTTGCCGCCCATATGGATGTCTGAGATAGCATGGATTTCATCGTATTCGGGAAAATCACTCATATCGTTACCTCATTGAATTAAGATGATTACTGATCTACCTGTCTCTGTTTATTTGCATGTTATGGAGCGCATGGAGAGGGGCGATAATAGCCGATATCGAGCTACCCGCTACTTTGCGGCCTAACGCATTGCCTCCATCCTTGACAGCGTATCCTGGGTTTCTTTGAAGGAAGGGGATTGTTGCTTTTCCCCTTCTTATTCAAAAATTAATTTTTTGTTTCTACCTGGACCAATGGCTCAGATTGAATCGTTTTTGAGGCTGCTGGCTTACGTCGTGGCCTCCTGGGAGGACTCAGCTCTTCCACGGTTTCAGAAACTTTATCAGGAGCAGTCTCAATCATGACTAGGCCACTTTTGCTCAAATCCGGTAATTCGATAACGGCACGTGGTTCCGATAATTGAGGTGAACTGGGTTGGGGAGCAGGGGGTTCATGTTCTGCTAGAACCGGAATGCGCTCCTCTGTTGAGTCAAGCTGGGTGATGGGAGCAGGCGAGGCTGTCAAAAGATCAGGAGAACGATCTGCTGATTCAGATTGTTGGCTAGATTCGCTCATCTCAGATGCGATACTTTCTGCCTTAAAGGTAATGAGCTTCTGCGTTGCCGCCTGACCACCGGAGTGGTTTTCTGGCTCAGATTGTTCTAAGGGAGCAGAATTTTCAATTTCAGTTTCTCTATTGGCACGGAATCGTTCAGTACGGACACGTTGCCGTCCTCCACGGCGTCGGCGTGAGCGTGTCCGTTCTTCCACTTGTTCATGGGATGCTTCAATTGCCGGGATCACTTCTTCTGCCGGTAGTTCCGTTTCAGCGAGTGCTTGTTCTTCACGCGGTGGGTGAATCTGTTTTCTTCGAGCAGTCTGGCTTTCATGATTTTCTTGTACGACCTCTCCATTGTGCTCAGGAGTCATCCGTTCCTCAAGCAGGGCACCGGCTAATTCATGAGGTGATTCACTCAACGGTTCATTAAGGTCGTGACGCTTGCGTTGTTCGTGAGCGAGCATCTCTTTACTGCGTCCACCCCGGCCACGATCTCGCCGTCCCCGTCCTCGCTCGCGATATTGGGACCTTTCCTTATGATTGCTTGGAGTGGGCTCTGCTTGCGCGTGTTCATGGTCGGCTGGTCTGAACCAGCCAAAGAATTTATCTAGAAATGAGATCTGCTCGCGAGGCTTTTCTTCACGTAGCGGCGCAGGCTGTGCCGGTGTAATTCCTCTTACCGCTGCCTGGGGACGTGTTGGTTTCGTTTCCTGCGTGGTTGACGGAAGGACAATTTCCTCTGCAACTTTCTCTACCATCTCATAACTGGCATGCATTTCTGTTGATTTGATATCCTCATGGCGCAGCCGGGTAATTTTATAATTTGGCGTTTCCAGATAGATATTAGGAATGAGGATAATATTAACTTTTAAGCGTGCCTCGATATTATGAATATCAGAACGTTTCTCGTTTAGCAGGAACGTAGCCACATCTACAGGTAACTGCACGTGCAGCGCACTGGTATGTTCTTTCATGGCTTCTTCCTGGATGATTCTAAGAATATGCAGGGCAGACGAATCGGTGCCGCGTATGTGTCCCGTACCATGACAACGTGAGCAAGTGATATAGTTGCTTTCTCCAAGGGAGGGGCGCAAGCGCTGTCGCGATAGTTCTAACAGCCCAAAACGTGAGATTTTTCCAACCTGAACGCGCGCACGATCAAAATGCAGCGCTTCATGTAGACGCGACTCTACTTCACGTTGATTGCGGGCGATTTCCATGTCAATGAAATCAATAACAACGAGCCCTCCTAGATCACGCAGACGAAGTTGCCGGGCAACTTCGTCTGCAGCTTCCAGATTGGTATTAAGCGCGGTATTTTCAATGTCAGTGCCGCGAATGGCTCGCGCCGAATTGACGTCAATCGAAACGAGTGCTTCTGTGTGATCAATTACGATCGCCCCGCCTGAAGGCAGCGATACTTGCCGGGAGTAGGCCGTCTCTATCTGATGTTCAATTTGGAAGCGGGAGAATAACGGTACATCGTCCTGATATAATTTGAGTCGATCGACATTACCCGGCATAACGTGAGCCATAAATTGACACGCCTGCTCATAAATTTCAGGATTATCAACCAGAATTTCACCGATTTCATGATGAAAATAATCGCGAATGGCACGAATGACCAGACTGCTTTCCTGGTAAATCAGAAAGACGCCACTTTGATTTTTGGCGGCTTCTTCAATCGCGTGCCAAAGCTGCGTCAGATAGTTTAAATCCCACTGTAACTCTTCTTCATTGCGGCCAATGCCTGCAGTACGTGCAATAATGCTCATTCCGGCCGGAACCTGCAGGTGCGAGATGACATCGCGCAGCTCAGTGCGTTCTTCCGCGCTGATGCGACGGGAAATACCTCCACCATGGGGATTATTAGGCATCAAGACCAGATAACGTCCTGCCAGGGAGATATAGGTAGTCAACGCAGCACCTTTAGTGCCGCGTTCATCCTTATCTACTTGAACGATTAGCTCCTGACCTTCCCGGAGTAAACCTTGAATACGATGACTCGGTAAATCTACATCCTCGCCGAAGCAGGTAGGGGAAATTTCCTTATAGGGTAGGAAACCATGGCGGTCTCCGCCGTAATCAACAAAGGCGGCTTCCAGTCCGGGTTCTAGTCGGGTGATAATTGCTTTATAAATATTACTTTTACGTTGCTCTTTACCAATTGTCTCAATATCGAGATCAATCAGTTTTTGTCCATCTACAATCGCGACACGCAGCTCTTCTGGCTGTGTCGCATTGAATAACATGCGTTTCATTTTATGCCTCCCGCGCTCAATTCACGGGCAGATTGCTGCATCTAGACAGCATAGCTTCCTATCGTTTACGCATAATAGAATTTATTGTTCAGATAATTGGGTCATGGTATTAAGAAAGGTCTATATGGAGTGGCTATAATGGCACATTGCCGTATCGCAGGATTTGATCCCCTGACGTATCCAGATAGTATGGGTTTCGCCAAAATTTGCTTCGCTCGTTTTATTGAAACTCGTTCTGCTCGTTTGCTCGGGTCTTATGTCCCGGGTGCTTCCCACTTTATTTCTCTTATTCACTTATTCAGACCTTCTTTAATTTTCCTATCCTTGAAGATTGGCCAATTTCCAGTTTGTATCTTGGTTCCTGCATACTGTGGAAACAGGATTGAAATCAAGTTATACAGGGTTTCGACAAAGTCTATCCCGTCGACGGGTACTACGAAACCAGAAACTAAAATTCATAGGTGCTTTGAGCGCGCAAATCAATTACTATCGCTACTTTAGGTGGTGAGCGACATTAACCAAATCAGTGCTGATTTTCTTCAACACTTCAAAACTATCGAGTGAGTTAATTATTACCCGGTGTAATCATGTTCATCATGTATCCGGCACATGATTTATGTAGTATAGGGGTATATATCGGAATTCCAATTTGAAAAGTATAGGTAAAATTAAAGCGTCAGGCAAAAATATTATGCCAGATATAGCCAGCGTCAGTGTAGAAAATATCGATGAAGAAGCCGATGGGCAGCGCATCGATAATTTTTTCTTTAAGCGTTTTAAAGGGGTGCCTAAGAGCCATGTTTATCAACTTTTGCGTAGTGGCCAGGTCCGCGTCAACAGCAAACGTATCAATGCCGATTACCGGTTACAGCAGAATGATAAGGTGCGTATTCCGCCGATCAGAGTATCCAAGGGCAGTTCTTTGCAAAGTATCAAAAGAATGGCGAAGCCTCATTTTATCGCTTTCGAGGTATTGTTTGAAGATGAATGGCTGCTGGCTATTAATAAGCCATCGGGCATAGCGGTACATGGCGGGAGTGGCATTAGCCATGGTGTGATTGAGCAATTACGTGCACGTTATCCGGACTGGAAATTTCTGGAACTGGTGCATCGCCTGGATCGGGAAACTTCCGGGGTCTTGCTGCTTGCTAAAAAACGTAGCGCATTGGTCGAGGTGCATCGGCAAATTCGAGAGGGGGTTGTGCAGAAACACTATTGGGTGCTTGTCAGCGGTAAGTGGCGCAATGCTAAGCAGAGTGTCAAATTATCGCTTAATAAATATGTTACCGCTGACGGAGAGCGGCGAGTGACGGTTGTTTCAGGAAAAAGTGAGGAAAGAAAAGAACTGCCAGCCCATACCGTGTTTACTTTGAAGAAACATTGGCAAAATTTTAGTTTGCTAGGGGCGGAATTGAAAACTGGCCGTACTCATCAAATCCGAGTTCATTTGGCGCATCTTGGTTTTCCTATCGCAGGAGATGATAAATACGGTAATTTTGAGCTGAACAAACAGTTGATGAAAGGTGAACAGGGATTGAGCTTAAAGCGCATGTTTCTGCATGCGGGCAGCTTGGAGTTGATGCATCCCGCTACAGGTGAAAGTATTCACCTTGAAGCACCGCTGACCGGTGATCTGAAAGCTTTCCTGCATAGGTTGGATGAGGAGAATGCAAAGTGAAGATTAAAATCATCCTGTTCTTTTGATCGGATTAGTATTAGTTATTAAACGCAGGTTCAATTTGTATTTTTTTCTGTGCAGAAGAGTAGTTTGATTCCAGTATAGTGTGTAACACTTCCCAAACATTCTCAGTAATCAATTTTTGTGCTTGTGCATCAGGATGAATGCCATCAGCCAAGAAAAACTCGCGCTTGTCACCAAATCCAGCCAGTAGAAAAGGGATGAGTTTCAGTTGATAGCGTTCAGCGAGCTGGGGATAAATATTGCGGAACTTTTGAGTGTAGGCTATGCCATAATTGGGCGGTAGTTGCATACCCGCCAGCAGAGGCGTGGCATTATTTTGTTGGCAAGCTTGAATGATAGCTTCCAGATTATCATAAATGGATTGAATGGATGCGCCGCGCAGTCCGTCGTTGCCACCTAATCCGATGATAACGATATCCGGGTGATGCGTTTTCAGTGCATGCCCGATACGATTGCGTCCGCCCAGTGTTGTTTCACCGCTGATACTGACGTTGATTACCTGATAATGAGGGGAGAGCGCTTGCATACGCTGCTTAAGCAGATTCACCCATCCAGCTTCTGCCGGCAAACCATAACCAGTTGATAAACTATCTCCAAAAATCATTACGGTCGTGCCATTAGCTAGGCTGGCTACTGCGTAAGAAGAAGCAATATTGAATAGAAAAAAAAGAATGATTAAAAAATTTTTCATGATGAATAATCGTGCCAAACAAGCGGCACACCTTATCGTACAAGCAAGCGCCTTAACTAAACAGGTTGATACCGGGGATAATCAATTAACGATTTTGCAGGATATTAACCTGGAAGTAAATGCAGGTGAATCGATCGCCGTAGTAGGCGCTTCTGGTTCCGGCAAATCTACCTTACTAGGACTACTGGCAGGACTGGATGTTCCGACCAGTGGTCATGTTTATCTGGATGGCGTGGATATCTTCCTGTTGGATGAAGATGAACGAGCAGCTTTACGGAGTAGGTTGCTCGGCTTTATGTTTCAGTCTTTCCAACTACTGCCTCCATTGACTGCAATTGAGAATGTGATGCTGCCATTGGAACTTTCTGGTGTAAACGATAGCAGGCGAGCGGCTCAGGAGTTGCTCGAGCGTGTCGGGCTGGGGATGCGGCTAAGACATTATCCCAGGCAACTTTCGGGTGGTGAGCAGCAACGTGTTGCAATTGCCCGCGCTTTTGTAACGCAACCCAAAATGTTATTCGCCGACGAACCCACTGGTAATCTCGATTCTGCTACAGGCGCCCAAATCATTGAGCTCATGTTTGAATTGAATCGTGAACGAGGGACTACACTGGTGCTCGTGACCCATGATGAAGCATTATCCAGTCGTTGTTCCAGGCGGATACGCATGGCCAGTGGCAGGATAGTTAATTGAAAGGATTACGCCAAGCTTTCTTAACAGCTTAATCACGGAATAAAGTATTGGAAGCAACGATTTCCCAAAAAGTGGCAGCAACCGGCAAAAGACGTTTGAGGACTGCCATCATGAGCTTTCTGCTCGTTGCGCTGGCAGCCGGTTTCTGGTTTCTGCGCGCTCCAGATCCTGCTGCAACCCGCATCCGAACTGAAACCAAAGCCATTCCAGTCGTGACAGCTGCGGTAGCGCAACATGATGTGCCGGTCAAAATTAAGATCAAAGGTACGGTATCTTCTATACAAACCGTTGAGGTGCGTCCGCAGGTTTCTGCCACGATCAAAGCAGTCCATATCAAGGAAGGCCAGTTCGTGAGCAAGGGAGAGCGGCTGTTCACACTGGATACTCGTGCGCAGGAGGCCAATCTGGCCAAGTCCACTGCCCAACTTGCCAAGACACGCGTCGAATTGCAGAATGCCCAGCGTAATTTCAATCGTCAAAAAGAATTGTTCTACAAAAAATTTATTTCGCAGGCAGCACTTGATGTTGCGGAAAATCAGGTTGATTTGCTGCAGAATCAACTGAGTTTCGATCAGGCTGCGGTACAGGCAGATCGTGTCGCCCGTGACTATGGTGAGATTGTTGCGCCGATTGCGGGACGTACCGGTGCGATCCAGGTTTATCCGGGGAGTCTGGTGCGGCCTGAAGCCTCCATGCTGGTGAGCATTACGCAGATTGACCCGATTTATGTGAGCTTTGTACTGCCCGAGCGCGAGTTGGGCGCCTTGAAACAAGCTCTTGCCAGGAAGAAAGTGATTGTCAGTGCCCAACTTAATCTGCCCGACCAACAGGAGCGAGAGGGGCGTGTGGTATTTATTGACAGCGCGGTCGATACCGCCAGCGGCACGATACAGGTCAAGGCTGAATTCGCTAATGCCGACGGGAAGTTCTGGCCGGGCATGTTTGCTAATGTCACACTGATATCCAGTGTGTTGACTAATGCATTGACTGTTCCCGCCCAGGCCCTGCAAACCGGATCGCATGGTCAATTTCTTTTTGTCGTTGAGGAGAATAATCAAGTCATTCCACAGCCGGTCAATGTCAGGTTAATTCAGGAGGGTATCGCGGTGGTAGAAGGGATAGGGATGGACCGGTGTGTGGTGATTGAAGGCGCTCAGAATCTTCGTTCCGGCAGTATAGTGAGCGAGAACAGAATTTGTAGGAAAATACTTCCTTCTGATCAAGCCAAGTTGAAATCTGGTTCAGAGGATAGAAGTTCTCAACCTCTTTAGGCGAGTGATGAATCTAGCAGAATTGTGTATTCGCCGTCCTGTGATGACAATATTGTTGTCCCTGACAGCAGTCATTGCAGGCCTCCTTGCCTATAGTGGTATCCCTATTGCGGCATTACCCCGCTTTGATACGCCCACCATTACGGTAAATGCCATGTTGCCGGGCGCTAGCCCGGATACGATGGCTTCGGCAGTAGCCACTCCCCTTGAGCGTCAGTTTTTAGCGATTGCCGGTTTATCAGTCATCAGCTCAACCAGTACTCAAGGGAATACCGTGGTGACCCTGGAGTTTAATCAGGACCGTGATATGGATAGTGCTGCAGTAGATGTCCAGGCAGCATTATTGCGGGCACAGCAATCCCTACCGCTTGAAATGACGATGATGCCTTCCTATCGGAAAGTCAATCCAGCCGATACTTCGATTACGATCCTTTCGCTGACATCTGACACGATGCCCTTTCCGGAGTTAAATAACTTCGCTGACAAGCTGATTGTGCCGACCTTGTCTACCCTTCCCGGAATAGGAGAGATACGTGTCAATGGACAGAAAAAGTATGCGGTGCGAGTGCAGGTCAATCCGCTGGCACTGGCAGCACGCAACTTAACGGTGGATGATATTGCCGCTGCATTGGCGACGGCCAATAATAATTCACCCGTGGGAACACTGGATGGACCTCGGCAGACGCTGATCATTCAAGCCAATCGCCAACTTGATAATGCTGATGCCTTTGCAGAATTGATCATTGCTACCACCCCCAGCGGTCATCCGGTCAGATTGTCAGAAGTGGCGACTGTTGAAAACAGTGTGGAATCCGTCAAGACTGCTAGTTGGACAAACGGCCAACCATCTATCATCTTGCTTGTTTATGCGCAACCTGGAGCAAATGTCGTATCAACTGTAGATGCGGTCAAAGCAGCCTTGCCCGGAATCAACGCGCAATTATCGCCTTCTGTTCAATTGGCCTTTTTCCTTGATCGTGCTCAGTCGATCCGGGAAGCAATCTTTGACGTGCAATTGACTTTTGGATTAACGGTTGCTCTCGTCATCCTAGTCATGTTTCTATTTCTGCGTAAACCCACTGTTACACTTATTCCGGCGCTGTCACTGCCCATCTCGTTACTGAGTACGGTAGCGTTCATGCGCGTTTTTGACTATACGCTGGATAATATTTCCCTGCTAGCCATTACCCTTGCGGTCGGGCTGGTGGTGGATGACGCCATTGTGATGCTGGAAAACATCGTGCGCTACATCGAGAAAGGTTTATCGCCGCTGCAGGCTGCATTACGCGGGTCGAGGGAGATTACCTTTACCATCGTATCGATCTCTATTTCACTGGTAGCGGTATTCATCCCGGTTTTTTTCATGCCAGGGGTGATCGGCATGATGTTCCACGAATTTGCCGCGGTCGTGAGTATTGCGGTGCTCATGTCGGCAGTTGTTTCACTGACGCTTATTCCCATGATGGCGAGCCGTTATCTGACGCCGCATTCAGCAGGGGAGCGGAGTATGCGGCTGACGCAATGGTTTGAAAACGGATTTAATCACTTACTGGCGGCTTACACGTATTTGCTGGACTGGGCCTTGCGTCATCGGCGAACAGTGTTGGGTGTTGCCATGAGTACCCTGGCTGCGACGGCTGCGCTTTTTATAGTGCTGCCCAAAGGATTCTTTCCTGAAGAAGATACGGGTCGGCTCATGATTGCCATTGAAGCAGCAGAAGATATTTCTTTTCCTGCCTTGACCCGGTTGGTAGAGCACACGAATGAGATCATTCGGGCCAATGCTGTTGTCGACAATACCATTACCTTCACAGAAGGCGCCAATAGTGCACGGATATTTATCGGCCTTAAGCCGCATAGCGAACGCCCACCAATGAGTAAAGTGCTGGAAGTGCTGCGCCAGGGGGTACGCGATATCCCTGGTGTCAAGATATTCATGACACCCACACAGAATCTAAGGATTGGCAGTATGCCGAGCAAAAGTCGCTATCAATATGTGATGCGCAGCGTGCGCGCCGAGGATCTATACATGACAGCTGATGCCATGATGTCGCGTATGCAGCAGCATGCGGTTTTCCGGGATGTTACCAGCGACCTGAAACTCAAGGGACTTCAGGCTCGGCTCGAGATTGATCGCGATAAAGCCAATTTACTCGGCGTGGAAATGGGTGCGATTCGATCGGCGCTCTATAGCGCGTTTGGCGAACGGCAGGTTTCAACCATTTTTACTTCGAGTGATAGTTATCGGGTCATTCTGCAGGTTGCAGGAGAGTATCGTACCGACGAAAGCGCTTTTCACGCCATTCATTTGCGAGCAAAGAATGGTGCGCTGGTGCCCCTGTCGAGCGTGGCTACAGTAGTGCGCGAAATGGGGCCATTGGCAATTAACCATGTGGGACAGCTTGAGTCTCTGACGATCTCGTTTAATCTTGCGCAGGGCGCTGCTTTGGGGGATGCCGCCAAGCTGATCGAACAATTCGAGCAGGAAATGAATCTATCTGACAGCATTCTGACTAGCTTTGCAGGCGATGCAGCAGCTTTTCAATCTTCGCAAACAAGCCAGATCCTACTGATTGCGGCTGCATTGCTGGTTATTTACGTGTTACTCGGAGTGTTATACGAAAGCTACATCCATCCCATTACCATTCTTTCCGGTCTTCCTTCTGCAGCCGTCGGTGCATTGGGCATATTATGGTTATTCCATATCGAGCTTTCCATCATTGCTATGATCGGTATTTTAATGCTTATCGGCATTGTCAAAAAAAATGCCATCATGATGATCGATTTTGCACTGGATGCCCAACGTGAGCAGCGTCTGTCACCCTATCAAGCGATTCGTACAGCCTGCCTGTTGCGTTTCCGTCCGATCATGATGACGACGCTCGCAGCCATGATGGGCGCACTGCCGATTGCCTTGGGCTTGGGTGCGGGTGCCGAGCTGCGTCAGCCGTTGGGGCTGGCAGTGATCGGGGGGTTATTATTTTCCCAGGTGATTACTCTGTTTATTACGCCAGTGATTTACCTTTATCTCGATCGATTTTCAGGAAGGGGGCCGATTCAAATCAGCGAACAACCTGAGCATGCCGATCTCTTGAAAGGTTGATGGCGTTTCCTGGAAGAAGGGCCTGGATATGACGCTGAGAATTTTTGATGGAATAATCTCTATGAATCTTTTTCGACTCTCTTTACGTATGCTGCATCGCGACTGGCGCGCAGGTGAATTGCGCATTCTTGCGTTGGCGCTGATGATTGCGGTGGGCAGCATCACTACGGTTGGATTTTTTGCAGACCGGGTGGAGCTTGCCCTTTCCAGAGAAAGTAACCGATTACTGGGAGCCGATCTGCTGATCATTGGCGATCGCCCTTTGCCAGCCAGCTATGCTGATAAAGCCAGGCAGATCGGTTTAAGAATTGCAACATTGACCCGATTCCCCAGTATGACGGGCAAGGAAGAAAATAATCTCCTGACCGAGATCAGGGCGGTGTCGCCTGGTTACCCGCTGCGGGGTGAATTGAGGCTTGCTAGCGATACCAGTGAAATCATTACGGAACAAATCACCCATGTTGCAACCGATATTCCTGCTTCAGGCACGGTATGGATCGATGAAAAATTGATGGCTGGACTCGAGATTACGCCAGGTGAGAAACTGGAAGTGGGCGCTACTCAAATGACCGTGGCTGCGGTGATCGCCCGCGAGCCGGATCATTCTGTCGGTTTTGTCAATATGGGCCCAAGATTGGTGATGAATGCAGATGATCTGGCAGGTACCGATCTGATCCAGCCGGGTAGCCGTGTGACTTATCAATTGCTGGTCGCGGGTGAAGAAGAGCAGGTTGCCGAGTTTCGCAGCTGGGCGCAGATTCAGCTTGCCCCTGGGCAACGCATTGAAGGTATACGCGATGCGCGTCCGGAAATCCGATCAGCTTTGGAGCGCGCAGAAAAATTTTTGAGCCTGGCTGCCCTGGCGAGTGTGGTGGTAGCCGCCGCTGCTGTCGCGCTTGCTGTGCGCCGCTTCATTCAGCGCCACCTCGACGGCTGTGCCATCATGCGCTGCCTGGGAGCCAGTCAGTCGACGATATTGCGTCTGTATCTGTATCATTTTCTTATCCTGGGATGGGTGGCGAGCGGGCTAGGCTGCTTGCTGGGTTTTGTGGCGCAAGAATTTCTTTCGCGTTGGCTGGCTGGCCTGGTTGATACCGCGTTACCTTGGCCCAGTGGACTGCCTGCTGTGCATGGGTTATTGAGTGGGATGGTGTTGTTGCTCGGTTTTTCCTTGCCGCCGTTACTCAATTTACGGCGTGTTCCTGCATTACGGGTATTGCGCCGCGATATTGGCATGGCCAATCTGCATGGTCTGGCGGGTTATGCGTTTGGCCTGCTGGCGCTGTCTATCTTATTCATATGGGAGGCAGGTGAACTCCGTCTGGGGATCTTGGTAATGCTCGGATTTCTGGCAGCTATCGCGATTTTTGCATTATTCGGCTGGCTATTGATTAAGCTATTGCTGCTTGTGCGGCAGCAGGGTGCGAGTGCGTGGCGTTACGGATTGGCCAATATCCGGCGGCGGACCATTGCCAGTGTCGTTCAGGCGATTGCATTAGGGCTGGGTTTAATGGCGATGCTGGTCCTGACCTTGATTCAGAATGATTTACTGAAAGACTGGCGGACCAGCTTGCCGCCCAATACGCCTAATCGGTTTCTGCTCAACATTCAGACAGATCAGTTACAACCCCTGGCAGAATTTTTTGCGCAGCGCGGCATGAGGCAGCCGGATTTATATCCGATGGTGCGCGGTCGTCTGGTGACTATTAATGATTATCCGGTGCAAGTGGGTGATGATGTTGCTGAGGCACGCAAGAAGCAGCTGCTGAACCGTGAATTCAATCTATCCTGGATGAATGAGCTGCGGCCGGATAATGAGATCGTGGCGGGCCGCTGGTGGCAGAATGGGGATTCGCTGGATAACGAGCTATCCATGGAGGGGGAAATCGCCGAAACGATTGGAGTCAAACTGGGCGATCGATTAACGTTTGACATCGCTGGCAGTCTGTTTAAGGCGACGATTACGAGCCTGCGCAAAGTTGACTGGGATACTTTCCGTGTCAATTTTTTTGTAGTGGTGCGCCCCGGTCAACTTGAAGCATATCCGATTAATTATATAACCAGTTTCTATTTACCGCCCTCACAAGCGGGCACCATGCACGAATTGGTCAGGAATTTCCCAAATTTGCTGGTGATTGATGTGGCGACCGTGATCGAGCAGGTGCAGAAAATGATCGCTCAGGTATCCAGGGCGATAGAATTCGTGTTCGTGTTTACTTTACTGGCTGGCTTTATCGTGCTTTATGCCGCGATTTCGGCTACTCAGGATGAGCGGATTTATGAGGCGGCCATTTTCCGCACGCTGGGCGCTAAACGCAGGCAGCTAATGCGTGCTTGGGCGGCTGAGTTCGCCATACTCGGTGGTCTGGTAGGAATATTTGCCTCAGCCGGCGCAACCGTGCTGGCTTATGTGATCAGCAAATATGCATTGCATGTTTCTTATACCTTTAATCCCTGGATCTGGTTGGTCGGTATTTTGGCCGGGGTGATCGGCGTGACAGTCGCAGGACTCGTGGGAACCCACTCAACGCTCTCGCAACCGCCGCTGTTGACGTTGCGCAAAATTGGATAGAGATAACCGATTTGCGGGATAAGGGTGAGGTAGAAAGCTATCTTGATATCAATAGCTTTCTACACGTCCTGCTAATCGAATGCTAATCAGCGGATCAACAAATTAATTATTGATTTTGGTAAATCCGCCATCTCCCTTGATCCACATTTCCTGAGTGACGGCATTGTAAATGGTAGTGGCATCGGTAGCGAAGCAGTCCGCTACTTGCTGACTCTGGAAAGTGGATTGAGTCGTCAACGTGATGGGGGGCGTAACGGTAGCGAGCCCCTGCGCAATCAATGGCATTAACTGATTTTCAAGTTGTTTGGTCATATCCATGCAGATATCCGTATTGACTATCAGATTGGCTTGTTCTGCAGGGGCATGGATGGTGCAATGTTTAACGTTACTAGCTGAGAATGTCGATGGATCGAATGGTATGCTTAATGTGATACCACTCCATGTCGTTGTGGCAACGCTACTGGCGCTGAGCACAGAAATACCGGTTTCAGCGGGCTGCTTAGGTGTTTCACAAAAATTGGTGTTGCTGGGAATTTCAATGCATCGTCCATTGGTCGTGACATTGACGACATTGTCTTTTTGCGTGAAAACCAGTCCGGCAGGTACATTGGCGGTGTTACAGGCCGCAATGCCGCCATTGCCACCCGTGTCGGCAATATGGTTGATGATATTGGGCAGTGTGTCGATGAGCGTTGGCTCATTTCCCCATGGACCGCCCATGACATAAGCGTTGTTTTCATGCTTGTTGACGCCGGCATAAATATTTGCTTCAGGGTAATGCCTGAATAACCAGGGGTCGATACTTTGCGTAGTCTGGTGGCTGGGGAAAAACTGAGGATAAGTTTTCTCAGCCCAGTTGAGCAGAGTCTCGGTATCACTGGCCGTATCGGCTAAAGCGAAGTGGGTGCCGCCAAGCAAGGCAAGCGAGCAGGCAGATAAAATTAACTGCTTCGTGCGATATTTCATGTTAATAACCTCCCGTTTAATTTGATGAAATGAATTTTTATTGAATTGATTAGAGTATCCTATCTTTATCGAGATAAGATACGGCGAGCATGTTCTCATTTTACACACTGGAGATAAAGGACGATTTAGCTAATTAAACTGGGTATTTCTAGGTATTCTTGCAATTGAGAAGAAATCGCTTAAGGAGATCAGAATGATGACAGAGAACGAAAATATTCGTGATGCAGTTATCAATGCTGCGGTTGCATTAGGTGCGCGTACTTCGTGGGAAGCCGTTCGTCTTCATGATATTGCAGCTGAGCTGAATATTTCCCTGGATGAGATACGCGGCTGCTTTCGTGAAAAGGAAGATCTGGTCGATGCCTGGTTCGATCGTGCCGACGGCATCATGTTGAGAGAGGCGGATACGGCTGATTTTCTGGCGCTCACATCGCAGCAGCGTATCCATCGTCTCATCATGGTTTGGCTGGATGCTCTGGCCGTTCAGCGCAAGGTGACGCGACAAATGATTTTGGCAAAGCTGGAACCCGGACACATCCATATTCAGGTTCCCGCCGTGATGCGGATCAGCCGCACTGTGCAATGGGTACGCGAGGCGGCACAACGCAATGCCACATTTGTGCGACGGGCGCTGGAGGAGTCGGTATTGACCACTCTCTATCTGATGACTTTCTTTTTCTGGATGCGGGACGAATCACCAGGGTCGCGTCGTACCCGGCAATTTCTGGATCGCAATCTAAGTCTGGCAATGGGGCTAGATCAGGTTATTTATGGTGATAACAAGCCCAGTGCAACCGAGACGCCGGTTGATCAAATTAGCTTGCCATCCAACGAATCGGCTCACTGATAACTTAACGCAATGGATCCCTTGACCCACGCCTTAAGCGGCGCCTTGCTGGTACGCGCGGCTGAACCCGTGTTGCCGAAGATGCAAGCGCTGCCATTGCGCGCCCGTCTTATCGCCGGATTTACGGCAGCAGCTTTCCCCGATATTGATGTTGCGCTACGGTTGGTCGATACCCTGAGCTATCTCAACTGGCACCAGGGTCCGACCCACTCATTGGTGATGCTGCCGCTATGGGCCTTTCTGCTGGCGCAGTTATTTTCCAGGGTGACACGCAGTCATTATTCATGGCGGCTATTTTTTATACCGGCCTGCCTGGGTATGGCTATTCACATTGCGGCAGATTTGATCACTGCTTATGGATTGATGCTGTTGGCGCCTTTTTCTACCGAGCGATTTTCTGTACCGCTGGCGTTTGTCATTGATCCATGGTTCAGCGCCATCGTCATCTCGGGGCTGGTCATGAGCCAGATTTTTCCCCAAAAGCAGTCTGTCGCTGGTTTGGCGCTTGCTTGCCTGGGCTTTTATGTCGTGTTTTTGGGAACATTGCATGGCCGCGCCAAGCATATAGGTCTGACGTATGCCGGGAAAATGGCCCTGACTCACGCAGAAATCAGCGTGTTACCGCAACCTTTTTCACCTTTCAATTGGAAAATTATCGTCCCGGAAGGAGAGATCTACCATATTCTATTAGTGAATCTGGGGTGTAGTTCTTGGACGCCATTCCCTGATACTGGGCTGTTATCAAGGATGGATACGGTTTATCGGCCGCAAACGATGGCAAACTGGCAACAGCTTGACCGATTTGGTGATTCTCCGGCTGACGCCATATTGGTGCGCGAAGCCTGGCATCAACCTGCCTTGGCAGATTTCCGGCGGTTTGCGATATTCCCGCAATTGGATAGAATTGACACCTCTGAAAAAGGCGTGTGTGTCTGGTTTTATGATTTACGCTTTAAATTTCCTTTACTGCCACCCTCATTTCGCTATGGCAGCTGCAGAGAACAGGGGAGTGCTCATTGGTATTTGCAACGTCAGAAAGGTACTTTCTGGATTGATTAGACAATTACCTGATGCGGTAAGTGAATGAAATAGAATTAACATGGCTAATTATTTTTCCTTTGGGAAGGAACATCATGCTCGAAAGATCTGCGATCAAGATTCTGATTCTTGACGATGAGCAATTTATGCTCAAACTATTGACGCGTATGCTGGCAAACCAGGGATTTACTTCCGTCGTTTGCTGCGATAATGGGCATGATGCATTGGTGCAGGTAGATAATGAATCGACCCGGCCTGATCTGATATTGCTCGATTTGAACATGCCGGGAATGGATGGCATCGAATTCGTGCGTTACCTTGTTGATCGGCAGTTTACGGGGAGCCTGATTCTGGTGAGCGGCGAAGATGAGCGTATGTTGCGAACAGCCGAGAAATTGGTGCAGGCTCATAAAATTCATATGCCGGGTTATCTGCAAAAACCTGTCAAACCTGCGGCTCTCCTGGCTATGTTGATGCAATGGGCACCCCCCTCGCCAGTGAAACCGTCCAAGGTTAGAAAAATATATAGCGCAGAAGAAATAGAAACGGCCATTAAAGAAGGTGCGCTGATTAATTATTATCAGCCCAAGGTGTCGGTTGCCAGCGGTGCGGTGGTAGGTGTGGAAACCCTGGTGCGCTGGCATCATCCTGAAGATGGTCTGGTTTTTCCAGACCAGTTTATCAGCGTGGCGGAGGCCCATGGTCTGATCAATGATTTAACCCGGTTAGTCCTTTTCAAGGCATTTGCGCAAGCAAAGATCTGGCAGCAGGCTGGGTTTGAATTACGCGTCGCTGTCAATGTTTCCATGGATAATCTGGCTTCCCTGGATTTTCAGGATCTGGTGGTCAAGCTTGCTGGCGAGACGGGGATTTCTCCGCATAAAATAGTGCTGGAAGTCACCGAGAGTCAACTGATGGGGGATATGCGCGTATCGCTTGAGATACTCACTCGTCTGCGGTTAAAGCGTTTTCATCTTTCCATCGATGATTTTGGCACAGGACATTCTTCTTTGGCGCAATTACGCGATATTCCCTTTGATGAGCTCAAGATCGACCAGGGATTCGTACATCGCGCCTGGAAAGATGAGACATTGCGGGTGATCTATGATACGAGTCTGGCATTGGCTAAACAATTAAATATGGAAGCAGTGGCTGAAGGTGTCGAAGATCGGGATGACTGGGATTTGCTGCGCCATACCGGCTGTGATCTTGCCCAAGGTAATTTTATTTCCAAACCCTTACTGGCCGAGGAAATTCCTCAATGGATAGAGGTCTGGTTGAAAAGGGTACAAACTGAGCTTGCAGTGGCGGACTCAGTTAATTAAATGTGACATCCAGCCCGAATATTTCATAAATTGGCACGTGCCAATTTATGAAATATTCGAGCTAGATAAGCGAATCGTAATGATGTTGTAAATGATCTGCCATGAAGGTGCTGATAAAGTAATAACCGTGGTCATACCCCTCATGGCGGCGCAATGTCAGGGGTTGTCCGGCTAGCTGGCAAGCTGCTTCAAAACGATCCGGGTGCAGTTGCTCAGCCAGAAAAGGGTCGCTGAGGCCCTGATCGATGAGCAGTGCAGGCAGTTGATGACCTGTTGCAATCAAGGCGGTCGCGTCATGTTTGCGCCAGTTTTCCGGAGATGCTCCCAGATAATGACTGAATGCCTTCTGCCCCCACGGGCAATGGAGTGGGGCGGCAATTGGGGCAAATGCCGATACGGATCGATATAATCCTGGATTCCGCAATGCGAGCGTCAGAGCGCCATGACCGCCCATGGAGTGACCAAAGATACCGGTACGATCTTGATCTGCCGGAAAATGCGACAGAATGAGCTGGTACAGTTCCTGCGTCACGTAACTTTCCATACGGAAATATTGTGACCAGGGCGCTTCCGTCGCATCCAGATAAAATCCCGCACCCGCACCCAATTCCCAATCATCGGCTTCACCAGCGATACCCGTTTGGCGCGGACTGGTATCCATACTGACCAGCATTATTCCGAGCTGGGCCGCGATACGCTGCGCTCCCGCCTTGATCATGAAAGTTTCTTCCGTGCAGGTTAACCCGGCAAGAAAGAAAAGAACGGGTACCGGACCGTTCTCAACCTGAGGCGGCTGGTAGACCGAAAATCGCATCGACAGGCCGATAACTGCCGAATGATGCTGATAGAAGCCTTGTATGCCGCCAAAACAGCGGTGTGTGCTGCGCGTTTCCAGATGTATTGTCATCGTTTTATGCTAGTAAATGACCACCGAGCGGATCGATTTGCCTGCCTTCATTAACTGGAAGCCCTCATTGATATCTTCCAATTTCAGCGTATGGGTAATCAATGGATCGATCTTGATCTTGCCTTCCATATACCAATCGACGATCTTGGGGACATCGGTGCGGCCGCGTGCGCCGCCGAAGGCGGAACCCTCCCATTTGCGACCCGTGACGAGCTGGAAGGGGCGGGTGCTGATTTCAGCACCGGCTTCCGCCACACCAATAATGATGCTGCGCCCCCATCCCTTATGCGTGCATTCCAGTGCCTGGCGCATGACTTGCGTATGACCAATACACTCGAAGCTATAATCGGCGCCTCCGCCGGTCAGTTGCACGATGGCATCGACAATATTCTCTGTTTCCTGGGGATTGAGAAAATGAGTCATGCCAAATTCCCGCGCCATCGCCTCGCGCGCCGGATTGATATCGATGCCGATAATTTTGTCAGCACCGACCATTCTGGCGCCCTGGATGACATTCAGGCCGATGCCGCCGAGACCGAATACGGCGATATTCGCACCCACTTCGACCTTGGCGGTGAATACCACTGCACCGATCCCCGTCGTGACCCCGCAACCGATATAGCAGACTTTGTCGAATGGCGCATCCTTACGAATTTTGGCCAGCGCTATTTCTGGCACGACGATGTAGTTGGAAAAGGTGGACGTGCCCATGTAATGCAGAATCGGTTTGCCATTGAGTGAGAAGCGGGAGGTCGCATCCGGCATCAATCCGCGACCCTGCGTGCTGCGGATCGCCTGGCATAAATTAGTTTTTCTGGACAGACAAAACTTGCATTCACGACACTCCGGCGTATACAGAGGAATGACATGATCGCCCGGTCGCAGCGACTTGACATCCCGGCCGGTATCCACCACCACGCCCGCGCCTTCATGTCCCAGGATGGCTGGAAACAGCCCTTCGGGATCGGCGCCGGAAAGGGTGTAATAATCGGTATGGCAAATACCGGTTGCCTTGATTTCAACCAGCACTTCCCCGGATTTGGGAGCCATCAACTCGACTTCCTCAATCGTGAGGGGTTGTCCTGCCTGCCAGGCCACGGCAGCACGTGTTTTCATCGTAACGGATTCCTTTATTTGAAATGATGTTTAAATGCTCATCATGGCGCTTAACCCGAATATTTCATAAATTGGCACGTGCCCTCACTTGCCTTTTGATTAATAAGAAAGATTTTGCTCAGTCGGGTGTATGAATCACTACACCCCTTCTTCTCAGAACTTCCCTATTAATCAAAATCCTGCGTGATCATCACGCGAATTTATGAAATATTCGGGTTAAGCAAACAACGTTTCAAGATGAGTCCAATATAGGCAAAATATTAACGTATCATTGGGCCAATATATAGATCTTTATCAACAGCTCATGATACGTTAGTGAAATTTGCTCCCCGACCCGTTGGGCAAACAAGGGGTGGGACGCGAATCCTGAGCCAAGTTCATTCCGCAGTTAGAACGAGAAAGCCAGTTTTATGATGCCTGATGCCGGTTGCTTTCTTTTGCTAGAACAAGGCTGATCAAGATCATCGTCACTGAAACAAACAAGCTTGCCCGGCCGATGCACTTCAGAATTGCGATGGGTCTTTGCAGGTACATAATTTCCCCTTATGAAATTATACTCATCACACTTCAAAATTCGGTTTTTATCATCCCTCATCCAGCCTTCTCCCAGCGGGAGAAGGTGTAGCTGCCGAATTTTGAAGTGTGATGAGTATAATTAACTACGCCAAATACCTACTCGGTTATTTTCTCAGAGAGATCGAGATCAACGCTATTGATACTGGCTTTACCCGAGGTTAGCTTTGCAAGCGCTGTGGCAAAGCTGGAAACGCCCGTTCCTCTGAATAATAAACAGGGTTTTCCGTTACGTTTACACAGACGCTTCAGTTGATAATAGGCAGCATGGCTGACGCAATCCGTGGGGCAGATGACTGCATCAGCACGGCTGATCATCTCTGGCAGGCGAGAAAGGGCGTCCTGCTGGCCACCATCGTGATGGATCAGATGAATACCAAGTTGTTCGGCCAATGAGCGATACTGTGGGAGCAGGGCGATGCGTCCTCCTACACAAATGACGCAATCGTGTTGAATTTGCGGCTCACCACAGGAATGCGGCAGTTCGTCAGGTACATCGTGGGTGGTCACGGTCAGCAACCGTGCTTTGAGCGTATCTCGTTCTTCAGTCAGTATTTCACGGTCACGGATCAGTGATGCTATTTTGTTACAAGCAAGCTGAAGTGATTGCTTGAGTTGATCGAGTTGCCTGACTGTTGTCTGTAACTGTTCGTTGTCAATGGTGAGCTTCATCAGGCGTTGCCCCATCTCGGTCATGGTTTTACCTGATTCTATGGTTGCCAGACGTGCCTGCAACACCGTCAAATTTTTCTCGACCCGGTGCAAATGCTGCACTTCTGCCAAGCATCCCTGAAGTCGCTGGCGTAATTTTGCCTCAGTGCGCTCATGCTTCTGCTTCTGCTGTTCCATCGCGATTTTCATTTCGGCATGATCTTTTTCCAGCTGGATTAACCGGCGCGCATCGGCTGCCTGGCCTGCCCCCATCTGGTGAGCGTGCATATGAATGTCAGCATAAATTTTCCCTCGGGTTTCATCGCTGACTTCTTTGTGAGTCAGTGCTGCCCACAAGGCGCCAGCAATTTCTCCATGAGTGAAGCATTGTTTCCACAAGTTCAGGACCTCTGCATCCGTTTTTGCTGACTCAAAACGGGCAATGAAAAGCTGATAGCGTGCGTCGAGATGCTTCTGGACAGCTTCGGAGATGGGATTTCTCGTGGCCATGTAATTCACCATTTCAACATGCAGCAAGAATGCATCATTGGACAATGCTTTAAAGTGATATCGCTTGGCAAAACGAAGCAGGTCATCCACCGATAAACAGGTGCCAATGAGCGGACAGCGGTTTGCTTCTTTGAGCTGCCAGATTTTGCTACGCTTGGCGGGTTTCAATTCGACTACAAAGTGCGGAAAATCGGTTTCATTAAGATTTTCCGCTGTAAACATGCCGGACTTGGGTTGGGTAAGTAAGAAAGGTGCATTCATAATTTTTTTATGCCATGTAGGGGGGTAAGTCACTTGCTTGATATAAACATTGCAGAAAATGCCCGTTCATCTTATGAACGCCCGATTTTCGTTATGAGCTAAACGTTTTATTCCATGCATAAGCCATCTCCTGGTAGTTGAATAATGGCTGGCTTGTAAGCGATATAGCTTGATTAGCTGGCTATAAGCATTTTGTTAGGGAATGAGTCTGATCGTAGTGTTTTTGAGCGTATGACTGCTCGTATCACCTGGCTTTTTATATTGTCGCCAGCCTCGCAGCAGGATTCAAATACACTATTGATAGATGCAAATGATAATGATTATTATTTGCTTTGTAAATAATCATTTTCAATCTAGTGGCTTTTATAAATTGGATGACGGCTTAGCTGTCAAACCAGGAAATTTTCTGCTGGATAATTCTTTTAATACAACGCAGCTGACTGGCACCAGCAGCAAAGTTACCAGCGCTGCGAATAAAATACCAAACGCGAGCGTTACCGCCATGGGTAAAATTTTCTCTGCATGGGAACTTTGCTCGTTAATAAGTGGCAATAGACCGATAACTGTGGTTGCTGTTGTCAGAAATATGGCTCGGAAACGCGCTTTACCTGCGCGTATGGTTGCTTCATGAATAGAATGATCGTTCTGCAAGTTCTTATTGATTTGAGCAACCAATATCAGACTATCGTTGATAGCGATCCCGCCAACAGCAAAAAGTGCAACATAAGATTCGAGGGTTAATGGAATTCTCAGCAACAAATGTCCTAATACTGCGCCAATAAAACCAAACGGGATCGCTGACATAATGACAACCGGCTGCGTATAGGAACGTAGCGGTATCGCCAGGAGCGCGTAAATTCCAAGCATTGCCAGCGCGCCGTAACTCCATAGAAATGACATGGTTTCTTCTTGCCTCTGCCTGGATTGGCCGGGCCCAATCTTTAATCCCGGATATTGAGCTTCCAGTTCAGGAATGACAGTCGCACGCAAATCAGCAAGGATGGTCTCAGCGCTTGCTTCTTCTTTATAGACCTCAGCGCTGATTAATTGTATTCGCTCCCGATCCTGGCGGGTAATATTAGCAAACCCGGGTGTATACTCAGCTTCAGCTACAGTGGTAAACGATACGGTACTTCCATTGGCGAGTTTGATCGGCATGCTGTACAGATCATCCAGAGAACGACGGTGGGCGGAAGGGAAACGCAACATGACCCTGATTTCATCTCGATCTTGGAAAAATCGCTGTACTTCCAGTCCGAAAAAACCATGGCGGACTTGCTCGGCAAGACTTTGCATGGTTAATCCATGGAATACTGCTCCAGGTTTAAGTTTGATGCGTAACTCAGGTTTACCCGCTTGCATGGAGCCAGTCACGCTGTGGACTCCGGCATAAGAAGCAAGCTTGGCTTTGAGCATCTCTCCAGCCATACTTTGTAGTGCAGCATCGGGTGCAATCAACATTAACTCAATCGCTTTTGCAGAACCGCTAGAGGGCATACCGAGATTTCGTGGCCAGAAAGTCTGAAAAGAAAGTGCCGCATTAGCAGGAGCCTCGCCAAAACGCTCCTGCCAACGTTTCTTGATATCATCCACCCGTGAACGAACACGCTCATCAACGGCTAACTCAATATCGACCCAACCCATATTTTCATCAATTTGAGAAATCGTATGCTGAAAGCTATCGCGTATTCCATTGGAAGAACCCATACCGAGCTCAATATTCAATTCCTCCCGAATTTCATTGGCAATGTGGGTCAAACGCAAGACATGATGATCAACTGTCTCAAATGGGGTGCCAGGTGGAAATTCAAGCTGCCCCAGCAGATAATAATCGTTCACTTGGGCATCCATAACACTAGGAATACGATCGGAAAAAACACATGCGCCAGTAATGAGCAATATAATAGAAAACACCGACAACGTGATGTAACGAAAATGCACCAGTGTTCTCAGTACCGGGATATAAATATGGTTAATAAACCATTGCAATCCGGAATCTACCCGCTCTTGAATATGTCCTATCGCAGTAGCGCACCAGGTATTGCGACCTGTGACTGGAGCATGATTGGCTGCCAGATGGGAAGGTAGAATCAGCAGCGCTTCCAGCATGGAAAACGCCAATGTCAGGATAATGACCATGGAAACGTTGTACATCAGTTGTCCGCTTAATCCCGGCAGAAAAAGCCCAGGAACAAAAGCAATCATTGTAGAAAGCACCATCAGCACCACCAGTTGTGCAACTTCGAGCGTTCCACTGATCGCGCCGGATAAACCAGCGCGCCCTTGTTGCTGATGCGTGTAGATATTCTCACCCACAATTATGGCGTCATCTGCTAAAACACCCAGAACGAGAATAAGAGCCGAGATGGAGTAAGTGTTCAACGAAATTTCCAATATCGGCATCGCCCAGAGCGTGCCCATAATCGATATCACTATGCCGCTGCTCACCCACAATGCCAGGCGGAACTTCAATGTAAACATCAATATCAGAAAGACCAGAATAAAACCGGATATTGCGTCCTCCATTAACATGGACATATGCTGTTCATAGTATTTTGACCAGTCGTCCCATGTCGTAATGTCAATGCCATCGGGTAATTCTGAGCGAAATACTTCAATGACCTGATTGACGGCTTCCACCGTTGCTTTAATCTGGTCTTTTGGCATAACAAAGACTTCTACTGCGGGCTTACCATCAACCCTTACCAACAGATCTTGTTCATTAATGATTTTACGAATCTGTGCAATATCTCCCAACAACAGGCGTGTACCTTGATAAGCGGAACGCAATTCAATTGCAGCGAAATCAGCAACCGTCATAGCCTGGCCCTTGCTTCTGAGCAATAATTTTCCGTCAGCTTTTTTAAGCTCACCTGCCGGTATATTCTTTGAGGCATTCTGAATAGTTTCGGATATTTCCTCAAAACTGAGTCCGTAACGACGTAAATTCTGTTCTGTTATTTCAATCGATATTTCGTAGGAATACTGAGGCCAGGAAATAAGCGCGCCCATATGGGGATGTTTACTCAGCATGGCTTTTAGCTGGTCACGCTGCTGCTGCAAGGCCAGGATATCGACCTCACCGCGTACCACTACAACCACGGCTGGTGTGCCAGTCTTCAACTCTTGCAGTTTCAGTTTCTCAGCATCTTTAGGAAATGCCGTAATCGTATTCATTTTGGCTTGAACCGCAGCCTGAAAATGTGCCGAGTCTATAGCTGGATCAAACTCTACTGTAACTTCACATCGGGCCTGATTGGCAACTGAAATAATACTCTTGATACCTTCCAGATCATGAATGGCTTCTTCAATAGGAATGCATAACGCTTGCTCCACTTCACCTGGGCCTGCGCCAGGATAGGTAATCTCGATTTGCAGCTGATTTTGAGGTGCAGGGGGAACCGTGTATCGCTTTGATATCGTTAAACCGAATAACCCCCCTGCAACAATCAGCAACATGAGGAAGTTGGCGGCGACAGGATTCTTGGCAAACCAGATGATCAGCTTCATGGCGTGAACTGCGTGCTTACGCTTTCTTCTTTTATCATTGCTTCGTGCGCTAGTTTGCTATCTTCCTGGACAAATTCTACAGGCGTGACCTGCGTCCCTTCGATCGGGTGATGCAGGCCGGAAACAAACACTCGCTCACCTGCATTTAAGCCTGCGCTAATGATCACCTGATCACGTTGCCTCCTGAGTACTTCCACAGTGCGGAAACGTAATTGATTTTTCTGATCAATGATGGCTACAAGATTATTCTTGAGCAGCACACTGGCTGGCAGAATGACCAAATCATCTAGCCAGCGTCCTTCAATGATGGCTTCGACAAACAAACCCATTGGCAAACTGACTGATGGCGAACTGACTGATGATGAGACCTTGGTTTTGGAAGATTTGGATTTACTTGTAGTAAGACTAAATGGATCAGGAATCTGAGCAACGATCATTGTCATGCCCGTTTCTTGATCGACAATGCCTTCACTGCGTACGATATGGCCTGTCCAGGTTTGCTGCTCTCCTTGATAATTTGCAGTGAGTACTACCTTTGTCATCTTTGTGGGATGAGTGCGATGAGGCAAATCCGGGAAATCTACAAAAGCCAGTTCCTGCATGCTCAAGGGAAGACGCACTTCTGCCAGATCGCTGCTGTAAATTCTTCCTAATACTGCTCCGCTGCTGAGATACTGCCCCATTCCCACTTCTTTGCTACGGACCCGGCCATTGAAGGGTGCACGTATCTCAGTTCGTTGCCTGAGCAGTTTGGCATTCTTTAATTCTTCCTGCTCAGCTGCCAGCTTTGCTCTCTTTTCCCTGAGTTGTGGAATCCGTAGACTTAATGGGCTAGGGTCTCCCTGTCCCAGATGCTGCCATTCATCGCGTGCCTGTTCTGCCTCAGCCTCTTCCCGTGTGAGCTGATATTGGGCTTCCATTACCCGGGCTTGAGCTTGAGCCACTCTCAAGTCATATTCCGCCGGGTCGATCGAAACCAGCAAATCTCCTTTCCTGAAGAAACCTCCACTGACAAAAGCAGGCGAAACTTTGATGATATTTCCAGAAACACCCGTAATCAGATCTATTTCAGTTTGTGCCATAACGCGTCCTTGCGAGTGAACATCCATGCGCAACCGTTCTGGCTTTACCTCGACCACTTGAACTGCGGGCACTTTGATAATGTTTTCCTGCTGACTGGTTTGGGGGGGAGATTTAACAATGGCAAAAGCAGCCAATCCGCCCGCAATCGCAATCAGTAGTGCGATGAACAGTTGATGACGAGTTTTCATAGATGAATGGCGATTAAATCTTGGTGTACAGTCACTGCATTAACTCCATTACACTTTCCCGCCCAGGGCCAGGTAAAGATTGATGCGGTTGTTGAGTAACTGCCGTGTAATAAAGAGGTGGGCGCTCTGAGCATTGAGGGTACTGCGGTAGCTGTCCAGTAATGTGAGGATTTCAATCAGACCGTTACGATAGGAATAAACAGCCAGCTTCTGGCTGGCTTCAGTTTGCTCAACGGCTTTCCTCAGGGAGATTTCCTGTTGCCGTAACCATTCCTCTGCAGCCAGCGCTTGTTCAACTTCCCGAAAAGCGTTGAGCGCCGTGCTCTTGTAAAAATTCAGGGCTCCTTCTGCGAACGCCTCATTCCGGAAAATCTCGCCCCGGATACGTCCCCCGGTAAATAAAGGCTGCACGAGCCCGGTAATGACATTCCAGGCAGCTGCTCTGGGGTCAATCAATTCAGTGAGATCGGTACTGCGGGTACCGCCGGCGGCTGTCAGGGTGATGCGCGGCAAGCGCAGTTTTTTTGAGCTGACTGTGCGAAAGTCGGCAGCCTGCAGGCGGCTATATGCTGCGACCACATCCGGTCTGCGCTCCAGCAGTTCGGAAGGTAATCCGGCAGGAATATCCGTGGGCAATGACGGGAGGGTAGCTACATCCATTTCCTTTCCTTCCGGATAGCGGCCCAGTAAAATTTCCAGGCGGCGGGTAATGATCTGGATCTGGTTACGCGCCTCCTTGAGTTCTACTTCCGCATTCGCTAGATCGGTAAGCGCCAAGCGTAAATCAAGTCCACGCACCAGGCCGCGTTGAAAACGTCCCCGTACCAGGCTAACTATGATGTTGCGGTCTTTGACTGACTGCTCGACTACTGCTGCCTGAAGGTTCGCTTCAATCAATTCAAAATAGCTTTGTGCCACTCGCGCTGCCAGGGATAGTCTCGCTCCGTGATAATCGACAGCGGTGGCATCTGCTTCTAGCACGGCAGCCTGCTGAAAATCGCGTATCCTCCCCCAAACGTCTAATTCCCAGCTCAGGCCGAATAAGGCTTCAAACACACCAAATCTCGCTGAGCCGAAACCAGCCTCGCGAATTTGCATTTGCTCGTGTTCTACAAAAAAAGAAAGCTGGGGCCAGCGGCTCGCTCCATCAATGCGCGCCTGGGCGATAGCCGCATCGACGCGAGCGGCGGCTGCTTTCAGTTCGTAGTTATTAGCCAGCGCACTGGAAACCAGGTTACTGAGTTGCGGATCGCCGAAAATTTCTACCCAATGCTCAAATACCGGCTGGCTGATTGTTCTCTCTTCAACCCATTGATCCGGTATTTCTGCTCCCACGTCCTGCTCAGATCGCTGGGGCAGCATATTGCATCCCGCCAGAATAACAAATAACGCCATCCCAATAAAAATCCTAGGCACTTAAAACCATCCAATTCCAGTTAACCAGGGGTATAACCATTTCGCAGCGATCACGCTCACTCTTCAAGAGTCTTCTCTCCTGTATTCGTTGGTATGCTGGTATGCGTTTGCGAGCATACGGGCAATGTCTTGGCGAACCTGATTGGCTTCATTGACGATGTTGCCAAGACGGGCGAAATCATGCGTCATCCCAGGGTAAATTTTAACCAATGTGGTAACGCCTGCGGCTTTCAGTTTATTGCCGTAAGCGACACCTTCATCTACCAGCGGATCATATTCGGCCAAAGCAAGGAATGCGGGCGCAAGATCGCTCAGATTGTTCGCTTCCAGTGGCGCAAACCGCCAATCGGCACGATCGGCAATATCACGCAGATAATGGGTAAACATCCATTGTAGGGTGGGTGCTTCAAGCAGATAGCCTTGGGAAAAACGGCGATGCGATTCAGTATTCTGCCAAGTACTGGTGCAAGGATAAAGCAGCACCTGAGCCACGGGTAGTGGCCATTTGGCGTCACGCGCCGCGATGGTCAGTCCGGTTGCCAGGGTTCCACCCGCGCTGTCTCCGCCAACAGCAATACGAGCGCTATCCAGGTTGCACTCAGATCCTGTTGACAGTATCCATTGATAGGCATCCTGCGCGTCCTCAACGGCTGTCGGGAAACGGTATTCAGGCGCTAACCGGTAGGCGACATTTAACACGCAACAGGGCGTCAATGCCGCCAAGGTCCGGCATAATGAATCATGAGAATCAAGGCTGCCGACACAATATCCACCACCGTGGAAATACAGCAATACTGGCAGAGGTTGCGTTTCTGCCATCAACCCTGCGGGCGTATACAGGCGTGCGCTGATCGCCTGACCATCGCGAGTGGGAATACGGATAGTCCGCATGCTGCCAACTTCCGGCCCGGGACGATCCAGTATCTGCGTTGACGCTTCGTATTCTCTACGTGCCTGCTCAGGGGTTAACTCATGCATCCTGGGTTTGCTTCCACTGCCGGCATGGGCCTCAACCAGTTCAAGAAAAGCAGCCAGATCCGGGTCAAGTGACATCTAATATTCTCCGCTAGTGAATAAAATCCCGACTAATAGCCAGGAAGGGAGGTGAGTACAGCATCAAGCTGTCTAGAATCGGTACTTCAAGGTGCCGACCACCGTGCGTTGCGTTCCGAGATAAAAAGTACCAAAGACATTGGACGAGACATATTGATTATTAAATAGATTGCTCGCGTTGATATTGAATAGCCAGGGACCATGATCGTAGCGCAGCGTGGCATCAAATAAGGTAAATGCCGGGGTAGAACTGGTATTCTGATCATCATCAAATACTCTGCCCACATAACGAACGCCGCCTCCAATGCCAAAGCCGCGCAACCATTCGATGCCCAGACTTCCCAAGGAATAATCCAGCCAGGCTGAGGTCAGGGTGGTTGGCACTTGCACTGGCATCTTGCCTTCATTGCCATCATTACTCTTGGTGACGGTGACTTCATGATAAGTAAATGAGCCGATGAAATTCAGACCGGGCAGCAGTTCTGCTCGTGCTTCCAATTCAGCGCCGCGCGAACCGACCTCACCGCTTTGTACACTGCGGAAAGGATCGTTCGGATCACGGGTCAACACATTAGTTTTGGTGAGATCGAACAATGCCAGGGTATAGAGGCTTCTGCCGCCGACTGGCTGGTATTTGATTCCCACTTCATATTGCGCGCTACGCGTGGGGTCAAACGGATTATTGCTGGAATCAAAGCCTGCTTGCGGCAGGAATGATTGTGAGTAACTGACATAAGGCGCGATGCCATTGGAAAAAAGATAGGTTAAACCAGCCCGTCCGGTATACGCCTGATCCTTGCTTCTGTCTGTTGTGGTATTCAGAATATCATCATTGGTAGTATTTACTCTGTCATAGCGGCCACTTAATGTGAGGATCCAGTTCTGGTCATATCTGAGTTGATCTTGAATATAGACCCCCAGTTGATCAATTTTTTGCTTGGCCTGGATTGCCAGCAAATCGGGTTTAGGAATCGGCTGAGGATACACCGGGTTAAGGATATCGATTCCGGGTGTGTTAGCGCCAGCAAAATATTTGAGGGAGGCATCGGTCATATTCCAGTCGGCCCCGACCAGCATCGTATGGTGCACGGGACCGGTATTGAGCTTGGCCTGGATATGCGTATCGAGCACAGTTTGATTCAGTCGCTCGTTGGTAGAAAACGCCATGCGATCCATGACTGTCGGCTGGTTAATATTGAATTCCAGTGGATTCAATTCGTTAAACTTTCCATCCTGCTGCATGTGCCGAAAGTTTTGGCGTACCGTAAATATCTCGTTAAAGTTATGTTCGATCTGATAGCTAAACGAAGACTGATTGGTTGAATATTTAACGAATTTGGGATCAGCCAGCAGCACATTGGTGCGGCTGCCATCGGGTGCAGTAATATAAAACGGTGAGGCTTCGCTACGATTATTGAGGACATCCCCCATGAGGGTAATCGTGGTATCCACTGTCGGACGCCATGTCACTGAGGGCGCAATATAAAAACGCCGATTCTGGGCACGATCACCACCGGTATTGGGAAATCTGACTTGCGTGTCAGAATCAAGTCCTAGCGTCACCAGACGAAACATCAACGTTCCCTCTTTATTGGCAAAACCCAAATCAGCAGCGACGCGCTTACGATCAAAGTTACCATACTGCAGCTCAATTTCCCTGATTGGATCAGCACTAGGACGTTTGGTGACCCGATTTACGATCCCGCCTGCATCACCCCGGCCAAACATCACTGCAGAAGGCCCGCGCAGCACATCAATCCGCTCCATGCCATAGGGGTCCGTGATAAAGGGGCCAAAATACAAGCCTTGCGCCGCTTGACTCAGGCCGTCCCGAAAATTCGCAGTGGTCAGTCCTTGGAAACCACGCATCAGCAGATATTCGTAACCCCGTCCCTCAAACCCGAACTGATCAACAGCTACACCCGGGACATAGCGTAAAGCTTCGGTAAAATTCTGCACACTCCTCATGTCCAGTTCATCACGTGTGACTACCGAGATCGATTGCGGAATTTCAATAACCGGCGTATCGGTCTTGGTTGCGGTCAGGCTACGTTTGGCGACATATCCTGCCGTGTCGGATGCTTTAGTATTGACTGTCACAGAGGGTAATACAGTGATATTCGATTGATCCGGGCCTGGATGATCCGATGTCGTACCAGCTTGAGTTTGCTGGTTTTCCGATTTTGCTGGTTTCTCCGTAGATTGTTGTGACTGTGCGTAACTATTGCTTGATAGCGCAAACGCAGCAAATTGCAAAGCAAACAGAAGGGGATGCTTGAGATGAAAAGCGATACCACCCGGTTTCATATGATTCCTCATGATTTGGTTATGATTGTGTTCAAAGAATTACGAGCCGTGAAGAAGGAAGAATCCAGAAAAGCAATCAATTTATGGCAGCTGCTTTTTAGCGGACTGAGTAACCGGATATGAGTGATTCTCCTACCTCAATAAGTGGAGACGAATGAGAAACATTATCATTTAATATTTTTGATAGATTTACTGAGGGGGAAAATTGCAGAGAGTTAACGCGAATTTATGAAATATTCGGGTTAAATCAAACGGTCGCTTAAGAATTGGCTGGCTTTCTTTTGAGGTAAAGTAAATATTGCGCGCCCACATTCGTCTTCTTCTATATAAGGGATTTAGCATGAAAAGCGCTATGTTTACTGGGCGGCTATCTGTCGTTTGATGATATCAAGCCATTAAGCGTGGCATGTATAACGGCTAAAACATCATTGATAATAATGAAGCATAAATTGATACGATGAAAAAATTTATTGAATTGGCATTGCCTGAGGAAATTGAGCAACCAGAAAAACAATCCAGTAAATCCAGAGCAGGCCGCTCAATATTCACGCTGTTACACCGTTGGGCAGGCCTCTTTCTAGCCGTCTTCCTGTTTATTTCAGGGCTGACCGGTGCGGTGATCTCATGGGATCATGAGCTCGATGAATGGCTTAATCCACAGTTATTCGAAAGGCAAAGCCAAGGAGACGCGTTGTCTCCCATAGAACTTGCTGATCAATTCGAAGCATCTGATGCAAGAATGCTCATCACCTGGCTGCCTTTGTCCCTGGAGCCTGACCAGAATCTGGGATTAGGGGTCAGTGCTCGCCTTGATCCCGCTACGGGCAAGCCTTTTGATCTGGGGTTTAACCAGGTTGCGCTTGATCCCGTTAGTGGAGAAGTGCAGGGTACCCGCAGGTGGGGTGAAATTTCGCTCAACCGGGAAAATTTTCTGCCTTTCCTGTACAGGTTGCACTACAGCATGCATATTCCGGATGCATTCGGGATCGAATTAGGCATTCTGTTCATGGGCATTCTGGCGATCGTCTGGTCTATCGATTGCTTCATCGCATTATGGATTTCATTCCCCCATTTTCAGGCCTGGCGCAAATCGTTTATTTTCCGCTGGCGGCAAGGTAGCTATAAGCTGAATTTTGATTTACATCGTTCAGGAGGCGTATGGTTGTGGGGCTTATTGTTGATACTTGCTGTGACCGCAGTATCGATGAATCTTAAATTGGAGGTGATGCGGCCAATCGTATCCCTATTTTCTACGCTCACACCCGATCCATTTGCAATGCGCATACCCAATCCACCTGACGAACCGATCGAGCCTGCGATCGCGCGACATGAGATTATTCAGCGCGCCCGTGCAGAAGCACAAAAAAGAAATTGGGATATCCCGCCAGGGGGTATGTTTTACGAGCCGGCGTATGGTATTTATGGTGTAACGTTTCATGAGCCAGGACATGATCATCCTGATTTGGGTCTAGGTAATCCATGGCTTTATTTTGACGGTCAGGATGGATCCTTTCTAAGCGACAATATACCAGGCGCAGGCAGTGCGGGTGATCTATTCCTCCAGGCCCAATATCCTTTGCATTCTGGTCGCATCCTTGGTTTACCAGGGCGCATTCTGGTTTCCATGCTAGGGTTGTTGGTCGCGATGCTTTCTGTGACGGGTGTGATTATTTGGCAAAGGAAACGCCTGGCGCGCGCCAAAGCTGTTTCAAACAAATAGTGAGCATCATTCCGAGGATGTTCACAACAGTACCTTAGCCCGAATATTTCATAAATTCGCGTGATGATCACGCAGGATTTTGATTAATAGGGAAGTTTTGAGAAGGAGGGGGGTAGTGATTCATACACCCGACTGAGCAAAATCTTTCTTATTAATCAAAAGACAAGTGAGGGCACGTGCCAATTTATGAAATATTCGGGTTAGTGGGATAGATTAGCCTTATTTGGATACAGGAGATTCATAGCACGAAAGTTCGTTGTTAGAGTAGACAGGGCATCGCTGTATTTTGCCATTTTATGGCTACTGATATTTTTGCAGGTGTTGAGTGACTTTCTGGTCAAGATCCGTTTGCCAGCCGGCAGGCATTACTTGTAGCACCTTTTCAAGCATGTTCGCCGCTGCTTGCAGTTCATTTTCATGGTGTGATTGTCGTTGGGTGGCAGATAGCCATAAATAAGATTTAGCCAGATTTGCTGCTTCAGGCATGCCTGTTTCATTTGACACGGGCGCAGTAAAGTATAATTTGGCAGTCGGGTAGTAAGCGGGGATATAGCCTTGGCTGGCGGCTGTTTCAAACCAGTATAAAGCGCGATCGGTATCACGGAAAAAATCACGGTTGATCACGCCAAGGTAGTGGCTTGCTTGCAAAGAGCCTTTTTCGGCGGCGTAGCCAAACCAGATGGCTGCTTTCTGGGGATCACGTATTGATTGATCGCCCTCCAGATAAAATCCTCCCATCTGTAATTGAGCGGGCACGGAACCTGCAGCGGCGGCACGCTCGCAATATTCCAAGGCTTTCTGCGGATCTTTTTCCATGCCTTTTCCCTGCATGGCTAGTTCGCCAATGGCGCAAAGGGAGAGGGTATGTCCCAGATCAGCCGCTTGCTGATACCAATGAATGGCGGCTTTATAATCGACGGGTCGATGAATGCCCTCTTGCAGACATTGGGCAAAAAAGTGACTGGCTGCCGGTATCCCTCCTTTTGCTGCTTCCCCATGCCACCGGCAGGCAAGTGCCTCGTCTTTTTCCATGCCCCAGCCTTGCTGGTAAAAAAGCGCTAAAGTAAATTGCGCCAGATGATTCTGTTTGTCTTGCGCATAGGAGTGAAATACTTCGAATGCTTGCGGGTAGTTACCTTCTGCCAGCCATTGCTGTGCAACGGCTAATTCATCCTTAGGTGGCTGGGCGAATGACATGGGTATCGATAGCAATCCAATCGTCAGGCCAATTATCCAGTCACTCGTTTTATATTTGCTTGCCATAAGCTGCATTTTCAATCGGAACGAAATTCTATTAAAAAGGCTACTGAGTATAACCACTCAGCAGCCCATTTAACCCGAATTTATGAAATATTCGGGTTAAAGTCATGGACGGAATCAGTCTTTAATCACGGGAAGGGAAGATACCTTGTAGTGCAATAATCCAGTTCATGGCAATATAGGGAGAGCGGTTTTCATGAGGTTCTCCGCCACCAAACGAATTGATGGTTACCGCATTGGGGCTCATGGTGACGTTAGGAGCAGCATTTGAATAAGTATTCTGGCGACCCAGCGTTGCCCAGACACCATTACTGGGATTATCGCTGTTGCCGGCGCTACTTTGGGCATGAACAGTAGCGGTAGGCGTGATGATGGGAAGTTGCGCCTGAGTCAGGGTAATGGTTTCAGCGCCACCTTTTTGGCCGAGCTGATAGTTTGATAATCCTGGGCCGACCCCCGCACCTATCACGGAGCGTCCCCTTGTGTCAGGCAGCGCAAAAGTCGTTTGGCCATCGCCTCCGTAGGTCGTGCCCAGTATCGAAAACAAGGCGGCATTCTGGGAAATAGACATTATTTGGCCATTTGCTAATGCCCAGCCGCGCGGTGCAAAATTTCCGGCAAAAACGCACAAGCTGCCAAGCATGGGACTATCGCCACTGCATGCTTGTGCCGGATTGCTGATCAGAGCACTGGAAGATAGCACAACGCTGAGGGTAAGAGATAAAGCGGAACGACGTAAATGATGGGTCACGATTACTCCTTTCTTGATTTTGTGACAGGGAAAAAAGTATAGAGTTGTCCGCAAAGTCTATTTCCGGACTATCCATACAGCATAGCAGTCATTGTGCCTTTAAAGCCTGATTTAGAAAAACGATAACAACAGGGGTAACTTGTCCTATTTATCAAGATGAATACTGACATAACAGTAAAACCCTGTCGGTCGTGATATTCATACTTCAACCTTTAGCCCGAATATTTCATAAATTCGCGTGATGATCACGCAGGATTCTGATTAATAGGGAAGTTTTGAGAAGAAGGGGTGTGGTGATTCATACACCCGACTGAGCAAAATCTTTCTCATTAGTCAAAAGGCAAGTGAGGGCACGTGCCAATTTATGAACTATTCTGGCTAATTCCATGGCGCATTGAATTTAAATCCATCCTTCGTGCAGGATCACATTACCCACCAGATTGATCGCCTCAGTACTCCCGGCAATTTCAACTGCCAGCCATTCGCGATTAATTTGACCCTTTTCCAGCCGGGGCAACTGCTCGTTTAATTCAGTTTCTGTTGCCTGGCGCCCCAGTGTTTGGGTAAAGATAGCCTGGAGATAGTCGGTATTCGACAGGTCACCTAGACCGGCTTTTTGCTGGAACCAATCAAGGATAATATCGGGACTCACTTGGGCTGCAAGCGCTTCCCGTCCTAATTGCCACTCTGCGGCGGTGGCATCCCGATTAAAGAAGCTATGGAATAAGCGCGCTAAAATAGCTTCTGTCGAATTGTGGGCCAATATAACCGTCTCGCCGTTGTCAAAAGCAATCGCCTCGGCATTTTTAAGGCCAAGCATGGCACCATCACTCAGGCGGGTCAGCTCCAAAGTATCGCCGACAAACTCGAGGTGAACATCATGACGACTCCCTGGCATGCGTAGCACATCATGGCCCATGCCGCCGTCCGCATTCAAAGCTAATCCTAAGGGGAGATAGCCTTGATCGTTATTGGCAGTAGTGCCAATAAATTCACGTGCCACGTTAAGCTGCAGGATGTTCGGGTTATTTTCCAGACCAGCCAGCAGCTCATTGCCTGTTTTATCACGCAGGCCCATCGCTTCTGGAAGGTCAAGAAAAGCGGCTACAATATCGTCGACATCAGCATCGCGCCAGTTCTGCACAGCATTCCCCTCAGCCACCGTCAGATCACGCCCCAGCCAGGTTTTAACCAGATGATGTGCGGCAGCCTCAGTGGCAGAATGCACAATGGCCAGACTGGGGCCACTGGTAAAGTGCACCAGTTCAACATCCGTGAGGGTGTCGACTGCGCCATTACGATGTGTCAGAACGACTTCGTGACCGTGAATTTCAACCTGAAAATCTGTCAATTGCCCTTCCTGAATGGCGCTGTCGAAACCCAGGCCGCCATTTAACCGATCATTCCCGCTGCCACCATTTAAAGTATCGTTCGCGCTTCCGCCATAGACAATATCATTGCCTGCATCGCCCGAAACCTGATCATCACCGCCCAGGCTACCCACGGTATCATTACCGCCACCGCCAAACAGGATGTCATCGTCTGCACCCAGTATCACAACCTGATCTTGAACATCAGCCGTTACGAAATTTTTACCATTACCGCCCACCACACGGACCGATCCGATAATGACTGCAAATGCAACGTTATTCATATGCAATACCGTGTCAGCAGGCAGATTGCTAGCATCAATGATTAATATCTGCTTGCTTTCAGTGGGCGCATCTGGACCCGTGATAATAATAGGCGCACCAGGTTTCTGATGATCACTGACAAAGAGTTCAAGTGTATGAACGCTGGCAGATTCGCCCGGGGCCAACGAATCAAGAAAATTCTGACCATGACTTGTCAGGGTCTGACGCGACTCGCTGCCTGCCGTGGTCTTTTGCTCAATACGCTGGATTAAGTCGCTGGCGGCGTCTTGCTTATTCAATACCTGCGGTCGGCCTTCCGCACTTAAACCCACGCCAGCTGGAATACTGACAGTCAGGATGGGATCATCTTGTGAATTGGAGACGACAGGAATGTCAGCATGGTCTCTGAATAAAGTGGTTGGATCATCTTGCCGAGTGATGTCAACGACTGGCGTGGTTAGCAATGCAGCGCCATCGGGCCGGATTGTTGTCGTGACGATTACACCGTCAATTAGCGTGGGTGTGCCGCTGCTTCCAGATGAGGGCGCAGCGACGTTGCTGACGGTGATGCCATTGTCTGTCAGGTCAGCGACCGTCACGGTGGCATCGGCGCCGGCTGCCCAGTCTTCAGCGGCAGCCAGATTGTAGGTGGTGCCGCTGGTCGATGACATGCCGTTCTTGTTGATGATCTGATTGATGGCTGCTTGATCAGTGGCATTCAGCGTGACTGCAAAAGACGTACCTGACGCGATCTCGACATTGGCCGTGGTCAAGGTATAGGTTGCGCCGCCTTCACCGGTGAAAATGAATTTGGAAACATCGATATCATTGGCAGCACCGCTTGCTTTCAGGAAATTCGTACCGGTTACCACTAAAGCGCCTGTACTGGCATCATAGGTGGCTGAGGTGATGGTGGGGACGGCGACATTGCTGACGGTGATGCCGTTACCCGTCAGATCGGCAACGGTAACGGCGGCATCGGCGCCGGCTGCCCAGTCTTCAGCGGCAGCCAGATTGTAGGCGGTGCCGCTGGTCGATGACATGCCGTTCTTGTTGATGATCTGATTGATGGCTGCTTGATCCGTGGCATTCAGCGTGACTGCAAAAGACGTACCCGACGTGATCTCTACATTGGCCGTGGTCAAGGTATAGGTTGCGCCGCCTTCACCGGTGAAAGTGAATTTGGAAACATCGATATCATTGGCGGCATCGCTTGCTTTCAGGAAATTCGTACCGGTTACCACTAAAGCGCCTGTACTGGCATCATAGGTGGCTGAGGTGATGGTGGGGACGGCGACATTGCTGACGGTGATGCCGTTACCCATCAGATCGGCAACGGTAATAGCGGCATCAGCGCCGGCTGCCCAGTCTTCAGCGGCAGCCAGATTGTAGGCGGTGCCGCTGGTCGATGACGTGCCGTTCTTGTTGATGATCTGATTGATGGCTGCTTGATCCGTGGCATTCAGCGTGACTGCAAAAGACGTACCTGACGTGGTCTCTACATTGGCCGTGGTCAAGGTATAGGTTGCGCCGCCTTCACCCGTGAAAGTGAATTTGGAAACATCGATATCATTAGTTGCGCCTGAGCGGCTCAGGAAGCCGGTGCCGGTTACCACCAAAGCACCGGTACTGGCATCATAGGTGGCTGAGGTGATGGTGGGGATGGCGACGTTGCTGACGGTGATGTTGTTAAATGTATCTTCGACATCAACGGCAGCATCGGCGCCGGCTGCCCAATCTTCTGCTGCAGATAGCATGTAAGTGCTGATATCGGTTGATAAGTTGCCATTTTTATTGAGAATCAGATTGATGGCGGCTTTGTCAGTGGCACTCAAGGTGATTATGAAAGCCGTACCTGATGTAATCTCGACATTGGCTGTGTCTGTCAGGGTATGGGTCTCACCGCCTTCCCCGGTAAACGTGAATTTAGACGCGACGATATCATTGGTTGCGCCAGATCGGCTCAGGAAGCCGGTGCCGGTTACCACCAACGCACCTGTGTCGGCATCATAGGTGGCTGAAGTGATAGTAGGGACGGCGACGTTGCTGACGGTGATGCCGTTTCCGGTAGCATCGGCGGTATCGCCATCTGTCACATTGGTATTCCAGTCATCTGCGGCGGCCAGATTGTAGGAGGTGCCGCTGGTTGATGACGTGCCGTTCTTGTTGATGGTCTGATTGATGGCTGCCTTGTCAGTGGCACTTAAGGTGATAGTAAATTGCGTTGCCGAGTCACGTTCAACATCTGCTGAATCGGTCAGGGTATAAGTTGCGCCTCCCTCGCCAGTAAAGGTCAATTTGGAAGCATCGATATCAGCCCCGCTACTGTTTGCTTGAATGTCGGCGCCGGTCACGACGAATACGCCTGTATTGGCATTATAAGTGGCACTGCTGATAAACGGACTAGAAGTGGGGACAGTTAGATCATAGGAAAAATTATCCAACATGTCTGACTTGGAAATATCAAAGTCTAGTGAAGAGATTTCAATTATATCTACAACGGTGGCGCCACCTGTAAAAGCGGCATTCTGGAATGCAGTATTATCTGCAGTCAAGGTTGTCGTTCCAACAGTACTGTTACTCAACTTCCCCGTAACCGTTACACTTTGGCTTCCGGACCACAGCTGGACACTGTTAAATACAAAGGCGGTTCCATCGGATTTAGCAATGGTATAGCGCTCTGTGGTTACCAAATTTGGGCCTGCACCAGCACCACTATCCGGTTTGATTCCTCCGGTGCTATCCACCCCTAAGTTAGATTCCCAGATAAAATCACCACCATCTCCATCAGCAGTGAAGGTATAGGTGAATCCATTCAGCGTAAATGATGGAGTAAGGTTGACCGAGGGATCGGTATTGAAATCTTCAACTTCAGTTGCCAGAGTACCTTGATAGGCTGAAATTATCTTGTCATTGAATGGGATGGAGGATCGAATATGGCCAATCCTGACCCCCAGGTTCCAATCAGCATTTTTATTTAGGTGACCGGTTAGATTATGCGAAGCTGCGATATTGGCTGACGTGATCTCTGTCAGTTTCTCAATAAAGCTATAGCCGGCAGCGCCTTTACCTACTTCACAACCATAAACCAGAATATCGGCATCGTCATTAAGCGCTCGCCGCCAGGAGAACAAGGCATCCTGATAATGATTTAGTGTTTCGGCGGAAAGCACGCTATCACCCAACGCCAGATAACCCACATTGCCATGAGAAACGATGTGCACAGCGCTGATAGCAGATTGCTGCTTCAGTATACCGGTTATCTGCAGCACGCCGTCTTCGGCGCTGTTGATTACATGGATTTCCATGCCAGCCTTGGTACCGGCAATCAGCGATGGGTAATCTTCGACGCCTTGATCGATAAAGACAATTTCTTTACGTTCGGTTGAAAGAGATATATTGTCATTTTTAAAGGGTAGGGGAGGGGCAGTCAGAGAGAAGCCATTTTCAGGAGACTTGCTTGCCAGTGCTTGAGTTGTTTCTAAAGCAATCTTGCTGGATGAAATTATCGTTACTTCTGATGTGTGCTCAGCATGTGCCGTGAGACTGAGTTTAGTATTGGCCATTAAGGTTGTCTCCTGAGAGTTGTTTATTAAACGCTTGGAAGTGCGCCGACAATTTACCGATAATCTCTTCTTGAGGAAAAATGTATGCGGCATATTGATGGTGCGCAGGATTGTTTTTATTCAGTCGATTATATTCACTGGATAAATTGCCTAAGGGCCGATTTGTAGGAGATTCTCGGGTTATTTACGCTATCAGGAGAATAATGAAGGGCAACCGGCAAGTGGTTTTGCTTTGGCTGGTGGGGGGAGATATTATTTTGTAATACCTGCAGGGGTGGAGCAAACGCTTCAACCATTATGCAGCGGTGAGGCTGAACTGGGAATGAAGCGCCCAAGTTGATGTCAGGTGCAGGTTTTGTTAGCCAGCCTGCGGATTCTCAGATTCTCGGTCTGTACTTCCCGCGCCATTCAAAATACGTGTGACGAGATCAGATGTGGAGATGCCGGGCGTATAGACGAGTTCTTTAATCATATCGGGTGGAAGCGTCGTGCATAGTTTGTATTTTTCTGTCCGTTCTTCCTCGGAAGCGCAGGCGAACGTATAAATGGCAAAGCCGTATTGCGCCATAAATTCAGGCGTGGTATTCACCGGGCTGTCGGTAATGACCACGTCCACGTATTTGCAAGCTGAAACGACTGCAGCACGCTCTGCCTGCGTCATGACAGGGAGTTTTCCTTTGTTTTCCAGCACCCGCTCGTCCGGGACGACACAAACCGTTAAATGGGTGCCCAGTGCGCGCGCTTCGCGTAAGAAATTCACGTGACCTTCATGAAACAAATCGGCCACCATTCGTGTATAAACACGTCGCTGAGGCCGGTTTCCGGGCCAGGATGGAATATCCTGGCCTAAACGTGACAGGGTTCGTTCCAGCCATTGGCGGCTACGCAAAATGGCGACATCATCGGGATCTTTCAGGGCGATTTGATGAGCATAACGCCATGCTTTGGCAAGATTTCCTGCTAGCCAGCACTTAATCAGGCGATGATAGGCATAGCAGCGTACCAGCCAGGTGAATTTTTCAAGATTTAATGCCGAGATGACGGTATCCCAGTGGGGATTGGGAGTGCGCCAGTCGCCATAAAATGCAGCTAAAATTTTCTCGGGAGGTTGGGGAAACCATACGTTACCGTACGCGGTGCTGCGTTGTACCAAATCGAATCGGGGAAAAACCGAGACCCGTTGATACTCTGCCGGATGATCCGGCAAGGAAAAACCACCTGTGATCTGCTGCTCATTTCTGTACTGCAGGCCACATAAGTCAAGTGTCATGCCGGTCTCTGAGTGCACATAGTCACGATAATTACTGTAGGTAATGCCCGTGGGCACCTTGCACCACCCCATTTTTTCAAGCGCGTTGCAACAGGCTTCCCAGGATTCCATCCAGACTGCAATATCCAGATCTTTGTCAAAATCCAGTAGATGGCCGTTGCGCACTATGCCGAGCAGCGTTCCCGCAAACGGGAATGCGGGTATTCCCTGTGATGCCAGTTCTGCACAGGTGGTCCATAACAACTGTTCTGCCTTGCCGGAAACAAACAGGTTTTCTGCACCAGTTTGCTCTTCTGTCTGTTTCCGCTTTGCGGGCGCTTTTCCGGATTTGGCCAATGCAATGAGATGATTGATTGCACCAGTGAAATTATCCAGGGCAGTTGCCAGGTCCAATGCCAGGAAGCTTGCAGTCCCCATCAATTGCGCCCAGTACGCTTTCTGGAAATCACCTTGGCTATGGGCATAAATTTTCGCTGCATACGGCAAAATCTCGGCTACCTGACCTGTTCGCATTGCCAGCGCGCACCATAGTTTGGCGATATCGGGTGATAGGGGGGATTCTTTTTTTAACGGACTCAGTATTTTGTCTGCTTCGGTAAAATTACCCGCTTGAATAAAGTTTCGTGCTTGCTGCAATGATTCCATCAGTTTCTCAGTCATGATTTGATTTTCTACAGATTTCCGTGATTTTTTGGTATTTTACTTATTATTTTGTTATTATTGAGAATTACTCTCATTATTATTCTTATTTTTAAATAAGAATAATAAGTGAATTTGTAAATTTTTGATTTAAACTAATGCAATTGGAGGAAACAACATGGCTGTTACTCGCGAACCCCGCCCAAATCTCAGTAATTCTGGGAAAACTTCTGAAATTATTGATGGTATCGAATTTTTTGGCTTTGGTTCAGGCGGATTCGATGAAAATGACCTGCTTATTATTGGGGATGAGGCCGGTAATTTCCTCGAAGGAAATGGCGGCAACGAGGATCATGATAGGATCGAAGGAAATGGCGGGAACGATACGCTTAAAGGCTTGGGAGGTAACGACACTCTGTTTGGCGATGCCGGGGATGATGATCTGGATGGCGGGGAAGGCACCGACAAGCTGTTTGGCGGCGAAGGCAATGATATTCTGCGGGCAGGTCATGGCCATGACAGGATGACTGGAGATAGTGGTCACGATACGTTTGGTTTTTATGCGCCCGGTCATTTTCAGGTAAAAGATTTTGTTATTGGCGAGGACCGTTTCTTCTTTGATTCAGAAGTACTCGGCATTAATAGTATCGAGCAGCTTCTGCCATTTATAACCGGCTTCAATGAAAGGGTTGATGGCGTGACCGTTGAGTTTGGCGACGTAGGCGCTTCCATTGATCTTGTGGGTATACATACCGCTGATATCACCGCAGATATGGTGGTTTTTAATCTCTAATTACTTAGCTAGAGCCAGCTTTGCGAAGCTGGCGATTATAAAACAGAACAGGCCGTGATCAAGAAAACATCAAGATCACGGCCTGTTTCTTTTTAGAAAAAATACCCGCCATGAAGATTTCATGGCGGGTATTTTGTATTAAATCAGCTCTTTTTCATAATTGGCGATAACTGCCAATAGGGCCTCACGAGCAGCGATCGCTTTGTCAACTGCACCTGAAGCACAAGCTTCTTTCAAGTTTTGCAGCGCATTTTCCATTTTTACGCGTTCTAATGAATTTAGACGTAACCCCAGATCTGGAAGAAAGATATTGGCATAAAGCGACAATCCTTCAGCCGCCACTATGGCTCGATCGCGATCCGTGTTAAATGTCGACTCAATTTGAGCTAGATTATTGCGAATCTGGCCAATGATGCCTTTGCTCATTTCGCTCACAATCTGATTTGCAACCGTACCGGCTAAATCTCCAGCCAACTGGGCTTTAATAAGATTGCTGCCGGCTGGATTGAATTGCGCGATAAATACTTCAATAATCCGGTAGAAAAACACACCTTCAATCTGTTTTTCTCTGGCTTCATCGATATCCCTGTCCCGGTCAGCAATAATGCCTTCCACTTCACGCAATACGCCAATGAGGAAACTTCTAACCACTGGAATAATGATGTTTTCGCGCGCGATCGCAACATGGGTTTTGTCATTGGCATTTTCCTTGCCTAATGCCTCTTTGCCCTGAATAAATGCCAGTGTTATTTGGTCATCCAGGTTGGGGTTGGTGCCCGTCTCAATAGCCAGTCTATCCGCTGTCAGCACCTTGTTTTCTCTGGATGCCGTGCCGATAATTGCCTGATACGCCGCGTACGCCCGATCCCATTCAAGTTCAAGCGCCTCAGGTGCCAGGTTATCAAAGGCATCAAGGGCTAGCGTTACCCGGTTATAGATGACCAGGGCGAAAACGCGCTGTAATGTTTTGTCAATGGCTTGTGCAGCCAACGCAACCTGATTTTCATTCCTGATAAATCCGATGGCGGTCAATATATCGCTGTTCATTGACAATCCATAAATGCTATCAGCCAACAGAGTCAATTGTTGCAACTCTCCTTCATATTCTGCAGCGATAGCATCTGCATTAACAGGCGTTTGTCTACGTAACTCACCAATAGCCTGATAAGCTGAAACAGCGCTATCAATAAAAGCGGTGTCGCTCGTATTATTATATTTGGCTACATTAAGCTCGTTTTCATAGCTAGCCAGAATGGTTGATATGGCTTGACGTGCTTCTGCCGATTTAGGCGCACTATTTTCACTGCTGGCGCCTTGCAGAAGACTTAACGCATTCTCCAGATTGCTGCGCACGCCAGCACCCAGGCGGAGTTCTACATCCGGCAGAAGGATATTGGCGAAATACACTGCGCCTGCAGCTTCTGCCATCGCATGAGCACGATCTTTGCCAATATTCTGTTCTTGACCGTTCATTTCAGCTTTGACTCGGCCAATCAATCCCTTACTTAATTCACTGACGATTTCATCTGCTACAATTCTTGAAGCATTTCCTGTCAGCTGAGCTTTAATGAGCAAACTACCTGCTGGATTATCTCTGGCGATAAGTGATTCAATAATACGATAAAAAATTTCACCTTCTTTTAGCTCTATGGCTGTGGTTTCCGGATCCCGGTCTCTATTCTCAATAACACCGGCCACTTCACGTAAAACCGAATTGTAATAGGCGCGAGCTAATGACATCCTGATAGCGTAGCGCTCAACCCCGAAGTTCGCAAAATCTTCGACTGGGTTGCTTTTATTTAACGTTGCCCTAACGCGTTCAAATGATTCATTAATTAAAATATCCAATCCGGAATTGGCGCCTTCTTGCAGGGACCGTCTATCCGCAGTCAGAACCTGATTGGCTCTTGCAACAGTTCCAGTAATCGCTTGAAACGATGCGACTGCTTCATCTAACTTTTGAATGAGCGCGGCAGGGGTTCCATCATTAAATTGTTCTCGTATCGTTGCAATGCGATTAAAAATAATTTGATAGAAAACACGCTGCAAAGTCTTGTCGATGACCTGGCCCGCTAACTTGGGCGCATTGTTCTTTTTGATATCATCAATTGCAGCCAGAATATCGCTATCCAGACTCAAGCTATTGGTGGTATCGACTTCCTGTGTAAGGGTTTGCAGCGCACCCGCATAGGCGCCTGCAATGGCATCTGCGTTAATGGGTGATTCTCTTCGCAATGTGCCAATAGTCTTGAAAGCAGAAACAGCCGTTTCAATGGCCTCTTTGCTAGAGGTTGTTTGAAGTGTTGCAGCATAGACAATGCCGCTCTCGTTACTCAACGTAGTAATCCCGCCGTACAGCATCAAGATACTGCCCAGCATGATTAAAAATCTAGATAAAAGCATTTATATAACCCTCCATTGTTGAAAATAATAACAGTAATACAAATAATAATTATTATCAATCATATAATCACTGTCGCTCGTATTCCTTTAGAATATAAAAATGGATTGGTAATAAATTAGACCTGAAGGGTTTCCAGGTTTAATTTATTAGTTAGAAATTAGCAATCAAGGATGCACGGACTGCAACAGGCGATCCAGGCGTAATATTGTTATTGTTCTGAACCGACGCAAAATATTTTGCATCAAGTAAATTTTCTACATTGATTTGAGCACGGACTTGTTTGCTTAGCTGAGCAAATACGGCTGCATCAACCCGGGTAAAATCCGGGATGCTAACCGTATTATCAGTTGAAGCGAACATACTGCTGCGATAGATGACCCCCACTGCGGCACCAAATCTGGGTGTTAGGTCATATCGGCTCCATGCTGAAAATGTATTGCGAGGAAGTTCACCAACCGTGTTTCCTTTGGGTGCGCCAAGTTGTGAGCTGGTAATTTCGCCAACCTGATAAGCATAACCGCCCATCACGCTCCAGTTTGAAGTTAATTGACCATTGATACCTACTTCGACGCCTTCAGTGCGTTGTCCTTTGGTTAAAAAAGCCCGGGATGAATCATTGGGATCAACTGTAATCACATTGGTACGGTCTATTCGGAATGCAGCCCCCGTTATGGATAGATTGGGACGAATATCCCATTTGATACCGGCTTCCAGATTGGTAAATTTTTCTGGTTCGAGTGTCTGTGTGGTTACAGTCAAAGAAGTCAGTTGTTCGCCGGCGCGCGGCACAAATGCCTGACTGAAGCTTGCATAAACTGAAACAGGTTCGATCGGTTTGTAAATCAAGCCAAATCTTGGTGACAATAAGCCATCTTTGGTTTTCAGATGATCTTGATTACCATTCTTGTCGTGAAAATTTGTCTCGAACAGATCGTAGCGCACGCCGACTATTGCCTGGAGTTGAGGGATGAATTCAATCTGATCCTGGAAATAAAAAGATGTAATATCAACTTTACTGCGGTTATGCGCATCTCCTTCCGCATTAATGAACGTTATGGGAGCATTGGTGATGGGATTGCTGAGAGGAACGCGGAAGCTAGCTCCTCTAGGAGTAAGATCATTATTAAAGAACCCGGTTTCCCGTTTGTTATTGGTGATCTGTTGTCCTATTTCGATACCTGCCAGCAGGGTGTGCGCGATAGGCCCTGTTTCAAGTAAATACAGGAAATCCGTCTGATTGAAAACATTTTCACGGTCAGTGGCATTATTATAGGCACCCAGTGATATCAGGCTTGTAAAGGGAGAGACAGGGCCATTGGCAAACACGTTCTCATAAAATTTATCGTATTGAGCGTAATTTGTCCGGTTACGCAGGGTTATCCCAAGATCGAATCGATGTTCGATCAAGGAATTAAATGATAAGACCTCGACATTAGAATTGCTTCGTCTCGGATCTCCAAAGAATTGAGATCTTTTAACATCTACCGGGCCGCCCTGAAAGGAAGGGATGCCTCGGTCGGCAGTGCGATCGTCATGAAATCGTTCCATATTTAAAACAACTTTGGTGCGGTTAGTGGGTTTAATGGTTACGGTTGGCGAAATACCCAGGCGATTTGAATCTACGCCACCACGAAAGCTTCCAGCATCTTCAAATAGGCCATTTACCCGGAAAGCAACTTGATCATTAATGGCTTGGTTGACATCCGCTGTTATTCTCTTCAGATTAAATGAGCCTCCCTGAAAAGAAAACTCGCGAATGGGTTCCCAGCCTGCCTGTTTGGTCACGCGATTAATCACCCCGCCAGAGCCACCGCGCCCAAAAATCATTCCATTGGCGCCTTTCAGCACTTCAATTCGCTCGATGTTATAGAGATCACGGAAGTATTGAACATCATCACGAACCCCATCAACAAAGAAATCACCCGTTGAGCGATTGCCACGAAAAACCAGGGCATCACGATTTCCCTCACCTTGTGAGACACCGACACCCGGTACATAGCGCACAGCATCGCTTATACTTCGTACTGCCTGGTCCTTGATGAGACCTTCTGTTATCACAGAGATTGATTGAGGCACATCGCGTAACAGCGTATTGGTCTTGGTTGCTGTGATACTGTTGGTGGCCATATAGCGACTCTTTTCGCGATTGGCTGTTATCTGTATCGAGGGTAAGGTCGTGACAACGGGACTCGTTGCGGAACTGGCAGATAATTTTACAAGTGTGAAGCCATCAGCATGCGACATTACTTGCAATTCAGTGCCGGCAAGTAATCGATCTAATCCGGCTTTGGTTTCATAATTACCCGTTAAACCCTGTGTCGTTTTGCCCTGAACGCTTGCAGCATCAAAAAATATTTTTACGCCTGATTGATTCGAAAACTGATTGAGGGCGTTTTCCAGAGAGCCTGCGGGAATGTTATAAGTGCGTGTAGCAGATTCAGTAACTTCCGGCGATTCAGCAAAAACAATGTTTGGTAAAACAACAGCATATACGAGAAAAAATAATGTCGTATATAAAATTATACGATTGGATTGAGTGCCTCGACATTTGTTTTGCGCTTGAATGAAAGTTTTTATCCAATTCTGAGTAGTAGAAAATACAGAACTAAGGGCAGGCATTATTATTTCCAATAAGATTGGTCAAAGCAAAAGATTGATTTGTCAGGGGGGGGAGGGGATAGCTGGCTGGTTGAGTTGGCTGGCTGATAATGTCGAATGCCGCTGGCAGTGTCCGGCCAGCGACAGGTTAAGAATGTTACATTTGGCTTTGTAGCCAGTTCTGAATACCGACTTTTTGCATGACTTCCAGTTGCATTTCCAGCCAATCAATATGTTCTTCAGTATCTTCCAGAATCTGTTTAAAAACTTCTCGTGAAACATAATCCTGAGCTGTTTCACAAGCAGCAATCGCGGCAATGAGCGTCTCACGTGAAGCACTTTCAAGATTCAAATCGCAGGTTACGCATTCTTGCGCGGATTCGCCAATCAAAAGTTTACCCAGCTCTTGTAAATTGGGTAATCCTTCTAGAAACAGAATACGCTTAATGAGCTCGTCAGCGTGTTTCATTTCCTCAATGGATTCTTGATATTCGTGCTCTCCGAGTTTGTTAAAACCCCAGTTTTCGTACATGCGTGCATGAAGAAAATACTGATTGATTGCAGTTAATTCATGCTGTAACTGGCGATTCAACCAACGAATAATGTCTGCATTACCTTTCATAACTCTCTCCTCAAATGATGGACTCGTGGGGACGAGTGGGTTCAGGCGAAGGGGGTTGCGCCAAGGTTTTCTGCTTTCGTGTTTGATCCAGCACCATTTTTGTGTGACAGGCGCAGAGACCACACTGTTCAGTAACACCCAGGCAAGCTTTTAGATCACGCATTCGCTCAGCGCCTTGAAGAACGGCTTGACGAATAGCATGATCAGTAACTCCCTTGCAGACACAAATATACATGAAGCACGCCTTTTGTCGATTGGTTTAGAATTCGTTTGTTAATGATGAGTATAGTACAAACATTATCGCTAATGAGAATGATTCGTAATTATATTCATATTTGTGGAGAATGCAAGTAGTTATAATTAGCGAGCGTTTTTTTAGTGGCGGTTCAAGATAATAAGCCTATAAAATCGCCTGAATTCTCATCTTTTTCAACTGGCGGATGGTTTACAATCAGCGACAGCTATTACCAGAGACCAGAGAAACCGGGAGGAACCATGTCTAAGAAAATTTATCTCGTTGCGGGTGCACGGCCCAATTTTATGAAAATTGCACCTATCGTGCGGGCATTGCAGAAAAGTGGGGATTTGGTGTATCGAATCGTTCATACCGGTCAGCATTACGACCGGGAGATGAATGATGTGTTTTTTGAGGAACTTGGCATTCCAGAACCCGATATTTTCATGGCAGCAGGAGGAGGTAGCCATTCCCAGCAGACAGCCAAAATCATGCTGGCTTTTGAAGAGTATTGTCAGGCAGAACCACCTGATGCTATCGTAGTAGTAGGAGATGTTAATTCAACTCTCGCTTGTTCAATTGTGGCTAAAAAGCTTCATATCCCTGTAGCTCATGTAGAAGCAGGCTTACGTAGCGGCGATATAAAAATGCCAGAGGAGATCAATCGCCTGGTCACGGATAGTATTTCAGATTGGTTTTTTGTAACAGAACCAAGCGGAATGATGCATTTGCGCCGGGAAGGAAAACCCGATGAAGCCATTTATCATGTCGGGCACGTCATGGTGGATAATCTGCTTTATCAGATTAACAAACTAACCCAAACCGAAATGGAGGCTTCTGAGACAAGCAAATTTAAAGAAGTCCATGCAGCGCAGGCAAGACGCTATGGTGTGATTACGCTCCATCGGCCCAGTAATGTCGATGATGTTGAGGTGCTATCTAATATAAGTAAGGCATTAAAAGAAATTTCTATTGAACTGCCGCTGATTTTTCCAGTTCACCCTCGGACCCGTGATAATTTGAAAAAATTTGATATTGATCTGGGAAGGCATATTACGTTGGTAGGACCTCAAGCTTACATGCCCTTTCTCGATTTATGGAAAGACGCTGCCGTGGTGTTAACGGATAGCGGCGGTTTGCAAGAAGAAACGACTGCATTGGGTGTGCCGTGTATTACCATTCGTGAGAATACCGAGCGCCCAATCACGGTAGAGGAGGGGACGAATACACTTGTTGGGACCGATCCCGCGCGTATTATCGCTGAAGTGGGTAAAATTTTACGTGGTGAGGGCAAACAGGGGCGTCGGCCTCATTTATGGGATGGTAGAGCGGCTGAACGTATCGTTGAGGTACTTGCCTCAAAGCTTGCGGGTAGTTGAAGTAGCGCTGCTTATGCAAAATGAGCAGTTATAATTTGACATCGTTTTAAGAGATCAGAATTAAAAACATGCAATCGCTGATTCCTGTAGTCCTGTCCGGCGGATCTGGTACGCGTTTATGGCCACTTTCGCGTGAGAGATATCCTAAGCAGCTGTTATCCCTGGTTAATAAAGATTCATTATTACAAGCGACTGTGCGTCGTTTGGACGGGTTAACAGATGTACGTATCCAAGCACCCATGATTGTATGTAATGAAGAATACCGTTTTGTTATTGCCGAGCAGCTTAGGGTAATCGATAAAGAATGTAGTATTTTATTAGAACCCGCTGGGCGTAACACCGCTCCTGCATTAACACTTGCTGCATTGGCTGCTGGCCGTAATGATGCCGATCCTGTTTTGTTGGTGATGCCCTCTGATCATGTCATCGTAGATATTTCTGCTTTCCAAACGAGCGTGCGCAAGGGAATGGCCTTTGCTGAGGAAGGGGCCATGGTAACTTTTGGCATTACACCGGACGCGCCGGAAACAGGTTATGGCTATATTCAAGCGGGTGAAGCATTGAAAGAGCAGGATGCTTTTGGTATCACCCGTTTTGTTGAAAAGCCGGGTCAAGCCACTGCGCAAGCCTATCTGGACGATGGTTCTTATTTATGGAACAGCGGGATATTCATGATGCGCGCATCAATCTGGTTATCAGCAATGGAGCAATGCCACCCGGATATTCTGGCAGCATGCCGTGCCGCATGGGATCAAGGCTCGGTAGATGGTGACTTTTTACGTGTGGATAAAACAGCTTTCATGCTGTGCCCAAGTGATTCCATTGATTATGCGGTCATGGAACGATTGACTGAACAGCGTGATGTATTGCCTTCTGGGGTGGTCATTCCGCTTTCTGCGGGATGGTCTGATGTCGGTGCATGGGATTCGCTGTGGCATGTACTGCCCAAGGATGAAACGGGCAATGTGGTGCGTGGAGATGTCCTGTTGCATGAATGCCAGAATACGCTGGTTATTTCCGAGAATCGATTGGTGGCTTGTGTTGGCGTTCACGATTTGGCTGTGATTGAAACACCCGATGCCATTCTAGTTGCGCATAAAGATAGAACGCAAGATGTCAAGACGATTGTTGATGTACTGAAGCGCAGCGGGCGTGCTGAGGTGCTGTTGCATCGCAAGATATATCGTCCCTGGGGGTGGTATGATGCGGTGGATGCGGGAGAGCGTTTCCAGGTAAAACGAATCGTAGTCAAACCTGGCGCCGCCTTATCATTGCAAATGCATCATCATCGCGCAGAGCATTGGGTTGTCGTGCGCGGGACGGCAAAGGTGATACGTGATGACAACAGCTATCTTGTCAGTGAAAATGAGTCGACTTATATTCCATTGGGCGTTCGCCACCGCTTGGAGAACCCGGGTCGTTTACCGCTTGAGATGATCGAAGTTCAATCCGGCTCTTATTTGGGGGAAGACGATATTGTCCGCTTTGATGACAAGTATGGGAGAAATGAGGGTTAACCAGGGATCTCATCCAATTTATACTCATCGCACTTCAAAATTCGGTTTTTATAATCCCTCATCCGACCTTGTATATTAAAACCAACGACTAAATTGTTTTAAACTTGCGCTGATTTCTGGGGAAGCCGGTCCGACCTTAAGCTTTGAGCTTGTGAGAAGATAGGCTCCCCGCCCTCGTCATCGATATCGTGGAGTATCCAAGGTCTGTAAGCTTTGCTTCTGAACCTGAATTTGCAAGGAAGATAGATGAAGTGCCAGGGTCAGGGAACCAGAAAGCATGATAACAAAAATGGTATTGAGGAAATAGCAATGAATTACATCGGAATTGATGTTTCAAGTAAAGAATTGTGTGTTGTAGTGAGTGTTAATGGCAAACATCGAAAAGCACAATTATTTGAGAATGTGCCGGAAGATCATAA
>NZ_FNPQ01000117.1:0-1342 GCF_900107335.1 Nitrosomonas sp. Nm58
TAAGAATGTAGAGAGCAAATAAACTGTCCGGACTTGTAGCAAATGATCTGTCTGGTTTGATATGGAGTCCTGGGAGGATTTCAGATGAAACGGACAGAATGCTACAGGAGACCAGGAAGATGAGATTTGAAGAAGCGTATGAAGGTTGCAGAAAGAGGAACCTTACGCAATCGGAAGCGGCGTTGTTGCTTGGGGTATGTGATCGCACATTCCGGCGCTATATGAACCGGTATGATGCGGGTGGATTGGATGCGTTAGTGGATAAGCGTCTTGTGCAGGTATCGCATCGGCGGGCACCGGTAGATGAAGTCATGCGGTTAGTGGAACACTACCGCAATCGTCACTTGGGCTGGAACGCCAAGCACTTTTACGCCTGGTACCGTTCTGACGTCGGCAATCGCAGTTATACGTGGGTTAGAATCGGTTACAAGAAGCTGGATTGATTGAACGCACCAAGAAGCGTGGCACGCGCACCGTAAGAAGCGTGAGCGGGCTCCTTTGATTGGCATAATGATTCATCAAGATGGCAGCACGCATGAATGGGTTTGGGGGCAGGAATGGGATTTGATTGTCAGGATGGATGATGCTACGAGTGAGCACTACTCGATGTTTTTCGTTGAGGAAGAAGGAGCAATAAGCAGCTTCCAGGGCGTGCAGGAAGTCATTGAGAAACATGGATTGCTTGCTTCGTTTTACTCCGATCGTGGCAGCCACTACGGGTACACGCCGGAAGCAGGCGGTAAGGTTGACAAACAGAATCTTACTCAGTTTGGGCAGGCCATGAAACGATTAGGAATCGAGATGATTGCAGCCTATTCACCAGAAGCACGCGGACGTAGCGAACGCACGTTTCGCACGCACCAGGAACGTCTACCAAAAGAGTTGGCATTAGTCGGTATTACCGATATGGCAATAGCCAATTGGTATCCAAAAGAAGTCTATATGCCTGCTTTCAATGCCGAGTTCATGCAGCCAGCACGCGAGGAAGGCAGTACTTTTGTGCCATGGATCGGTGAAGAGCTTGCAGACATCCTCTGTGAACGCCATGAGCGCGTTGTTGGCCATGATAACTGTGTTAGCTTTGAAGGCTTAAAGCTTCAAATCCCGGCAGATCGCCATCGTTGTCATTATGTGAAAGCAAAAGTCATCGTACTGCGCTATCCAAACGGACAAATGGCTATCATGCACGGTCCAAGGAAGCTTGCGACATATGATTCGTCTGGCAAGGAAATAAAACTGAACAATAAAGTTGTTGCGTAAATCCGCCGCCACAACTGCGCAATGAATTGTCTATCAATTCATTGCGTTTCAAAGCGGACAATTTATTTGCTACAAAACCGGA
>NZ_FNPQ01000048.1:0-15977 GCF_900107335.1 Nitrosomonas sp. Nm58
CCAACAGTCGTATCGATGAATTGTTACCCTTAACACCGGAGTTCATTAAATCACTAATGCAGAAACAATAATAGGTGGTAGCGTTGAACGCTTACGATCAATATAAAGAACAGTACAGTGTCAAGCCGATCTGCAAGCAAATTCAGATTGCCCCGTCGAGTTACTATGAACACAAAGCGCGCGAACGAGATCCTGATCGATGCCTGATCGCATCAAGCGGGATAAGGAGCTTAAAAGCGACATACAGCGTGTATGGAAGAATAATTTCAAAGTTTATGGCGCCAGCAAAGTCTGGCGGCAGTTGCTACGAGAAGGCATTGTTGCTGCTCGCTGCACCGTTGAACGGCTGATGAAGAAGCTTGAATTGCAAGGTGTCAGGCGCGATAGACAATGTTGAACAACGATTACAGATGACTTACTTGCCCAGCCAACAGATAAAGTTAATCGGCAATTCGCGGCAACCCAGCCAAATCAATTGTGGGTTGCGGACATTGCCTTTGCTGCAAGGTGGACGGAATTTATTTATGTGGCTTTTATCACGGATGTTTTTGCCGTCGGTCGACTAGCGGGTCAGCCGATCCTTGCATACCGATATGGCGCTCGATGCAATGGAACAGGCATAATGGGCGCGGCGGGAAACCAAGGGACCAATCCCATCATAGAGACAGGGTAGCCAATATCTCTCGATTTGCTATACGGAACGTCTGGCAGAAGTCAATATTGAAGCCTCTGTTGGTAGTGTCGGCGACTCTTATGACAATGCGTTGGCCGAAACAATTAATGGATTATACAAAACAGTGGTCATACGGCATCGCGAGCCCTGGCGCACTATTGATGAAGTGGAATTTGCCACTTTGGAATGGGTGGATTGGCCCAACAATCGCCAGTTATTGGAGCCGATTGGAAATATTCCACCGGCTGAATTCGAAATGGCATATTATCGCTAATTAAAGGAGCCAGCTGATGCAGCTTGACTCAGACCTAATAGTCTCCAGAAAACCCCGAGCGATTCACCTCCGTCAAGAGTTGCATGATGTATAAGAACCATGGCTATTATAAGTCAATCCGTAATGCTAATGCTGCAACGAACTGCTAGCACTCAGAATTTCCAAACAGCCTCTTAGACACAGCAATATTGACATTACTCACTACTAATTCGATCTTGTTCATGGACTGTATACTCAATCGCATAGTCTACAATCGCTTATTCTGAAGTTTTATCTACGCGACTCTTGAAATTCGTATACGACTATTCTAATTGATCTATACTTCTAGGGTATTTATCTCTATTAATTCCTGCATGATAAAACGCATCTCTGAATGCACCCTTAATCTTGGAAACTTTTAAAATATCTTAAAGCTCTTCAGCAAGATTAAGTAATTTAATTTTATGCTTTATGATTCGATCGTGAGTGAGCATTATGAGCGTTACCCTTCTTTATGTTTGATTAAAGATTTAGATGTCCATATCAAACTCGATAACGCTCTCTTTTACAAGTATGATGTTAATCTAGATTAAGGCTAATATAAATAGTAATAAAATCTATTTATTAGATTTCATTTAGTTACTCATACAAAGTATAACACTCCATCCTAATAGGAATATTCAAGATATAAACTCTCTAATTCTTTTCATCAAACTCAAATCAAATAGTAGTCTTAATCATTTCTCTGATTAGTTAATGAGTTTTCTTCATGAGAGCGGTCAACAAGCTCGACTATTGCCATAGGTGCATTATCACCCTTTCTATACCCATATTTCAGAATTTTTAAATAACCTCCATTACGAAGCTTGTAACGAGGACCAAAATCTGAAAATAGCTTTACAACCATTTCTCGATCACGCAAACGATCGAAAGCCATTCTTTTATTCACAATACTAGGATCTTTTCCTATAGTAATGAGTGGTTCAACAACTCGTCGCAATTCTTTTGCCTTAGGCAAAGTAGTTTTTATAATTTCGTGACGGAGTAGTGCGTTAGTCATATTGCGAAACATTGCTAATCTATGACTACTTGTACGATTTAATTTTCTTAAACCATTTCTATGACGCATGGCCAGTTTCCTTTCCTTGATTATCAAGATTAGCCGGCGGCCAATTTTCTAATTTCATCCCTAAAGATAAATCTCGTGCAGCCAGAACTTCTTTAATTTCATTAAGTGATTTTCTTCCTAAATTTGGGGTTCTTAATAATTCAGCTTCTGTGCGCTGAATCAAATCACCAATGTAATAAATATTTTCAACTTTTAAACAGTTAGCTGAACGTACGGTTAACTCCAAATCATCAACAGGGCGTAATAGTATAGGATCTATTTGCGGCACCTTAGGTTGCTCTTTAAGAAGAGGTGTAGTTTCGAGCTCGGCAAAAACAGATAGTTGATCTACCAATACTCTTGCCGCGTAGCGTATCGCTTCCTCTGGGTCTACAGATCCATTGGTTTCAATATCAATTACCAATTTATCTAAATCAGTTCGTTGCTCAACGCGAGCATTCTCAACAGTATAACTAACTTTCCTTATTGGACTAAAAGAGGCATCCAATAAAATACTTCCAACTTGACTATCCTTCTCCTCAGTTCTTCGTAAAGTTGCTGGAACATAACCCCGCCCTTTTTCAACTGTAATCTGCATATCTATCTTTCCACCTTTTACTATATGCGCTATAACATGATTAGGGTTGATTATTTCTACATCATGGGTACTTTCAATATCAGCAGCTGTAACAACACCATCAATATGCTTCTTTAATATTAATGTTGATTTAGTATTGTTATGAAGTTTAAATACTATATTCTTTAGATTTAATAGTATATCAATAACATCTTCCTGGATTCCTTCAAGTGCCGAATATTCATGAACAATACCCGCTATACGCACTTCCGTCGCTGCAGTGCCAGGCATAGAGGATAGCAATACTCTTCGTAATGCATTACCTAATGTATAACCATATCCTCGTTCAAACGGTTCCATAATAACCCTAGCTTGAACCGGAGTTATATTTTGCACCTCTATTATTCTAGGTATAAGATACGGACTACTTGACATATAAAAACCCTTAACAAGAAAGACAATATCCAATTATTTTGAGTATAACTCAACTATCAAAGATTCATTGATAGTTGATGACAATTCAGATCTTTCTGGTTTCATTTTATATTTTCCTTTCATAGCCTTAACATCAACATCTAGCCATGCAGGAAATCCACGCTGCTCTGCAGTTTCAAGAGCAGATTTAATTTTAATATGGTTTTTTGCTTTATCAGTAACCTCAATAATATCACCAGGCAGAACTTGATAAGAAGGTATATTAACTCGTCTCCCATTCACTAAAATACAGTTGTGCCTAACTACCTGCCTTGATTCTGATCTAGATGATCCAAATCCCATGTGATATGCAATATTGTCCAATCTACTCTCCAGTAGCTGCAACAAATTTTCGCCAGTTACTCCACGCTTTTTATCAGCTAATCTGTAAATTATTCTAAATTGACGTTCAAGTACACCATAAATTCGACGCACCTTCTGTTTTTCTCTTAACTGCAAGCCATAATCAGAAATTCTACTCTTTTTCTGACCGTGCTGCCCCGGAGCATAATTTCTCCTTTCTATTCCACACTTACTTGAGAAGCATTTATCGCCTTTCAAGAATAATTTTTCTCCTTCTCGACGGCATTGCCGACACTTTGGTTCAAGATTTCTAGCCACTAAATAATCCTCTCAAATTCGACGTTTTTTTGGTGGTCGACATCCATTATGCGGTACAGGAGTAACATCGGATATGCTAGTTATTTTGAATCCTGCTGCATTTAATGATCTTACCGCGGAATCTCTGCCTGGCCCAGGTCCTTTAATACGAACTTCTAAATTTTTTATTCCATATTCATGAGCAATCTTACTAGCTTGTTCAGCCGCAATTTGAGCAGCGAAAGGTGTACTTTTACGTGACCCCTTAAATCCGGCTCCACCGGAGGTTGCCCATGACAATGCATTGCCTTGTCTATCCGAAATCGTAACTATTGTATTATTAAATGACGCATGTATGTGCGCTATCCCTTCAACAATATTTTTTTTGATTTTTTTTCGCAATCTTTGTTGAGTCTTTGCCATTAATCCTTACCTTATATTTACATTTTAAATCGTTTATCGAATATTAGCAGATTTTCGGGGACCCTTTCTTGTTCTAGCGTTAGTTCTAGTACGCTGACCTCTTACTGGCAAACCTCTTCTATGACGTAATCCCCGGTAACATCCCAGATCCATTAATCTTTTAATATTCATTGATATCTCACGCCTCAAATCTCCCTCAACTGTATATTTGGAAATTTTCTCACGTAGTTGATCTAATTGATCTTCTGATATATCTTTTAGCTTAATGAATTCAGCAATCCCTAATTCATTGCATATTTTTTTTGATATTGAATTGCCAATCCCATATATTGCTGTTAAGGCAATTCTCACATGCTGATTATTAGGTATATTAACTCCGGCTATACGCGCCATTTGCTCACCTTGTAATTATTTATTAACCAATACTAAATCATTAGCCTTGTCGTTGCTTATGCCTTGGATCTACACAAACAACCCTTAAAACTCTATGGCGTCTAATTATTTTACAATTCCTGCATATTCTCTTTACAGAAGCGTGCACTTTCAATTGATTGTCCTTTATTTGAATTAGGTGATTTTTCTTACGTAGAGTTCTTAGCTTATTTAGTTCTAAAAGTTATTCTGGCCTTAGTTAAGTCATAAGGTGTTAAATCAACAGTTACTTTATCACCAGGCAAGATACGTATGTAATTCATACGCATTTTTCCCGATATATGTCCTAGAACAATATGACCATTCTCAAGTTTTACTTTAAATGTAGCATTTGGCAATGTTTCAAGTACCTCACCCTGCATTTGAATTGTTTCTTCTTTTGCCATTATTATTGCAACACTCTATTTTGAGATATTAAGATTATTTTTGAAATTAGTTTTCTTAAGCAAACTTTCATATTGAGTTGACATAACATGTGATTGAACTTGCGCCATAAAATCCATAGTTACAACGACTATTATAAGCAAAGAAGTACCACCAAAATAGAAAGGTACGTTCCATTTCAAAATCAGGAATTCAGGCAATAGACAAACCAAGGTAACATAAATTGACCCAGCTAAGGTAAGTCGAAGCATGATACGCTCAATAAATCGAGTTGTTTGCTCTCCTGGTCGAATACCTGGTATAAAAGCACCACTCTTTTTTAGATTATCTGCCGTTTCTTTTGGATTAAAAACTAGTGCGGTATAAAAAAAGCAAAAAAATACAATCATAGCGGCATAAAGCATTACATACATTGGCTGACCAGGAGAAAGTGCACCACTGATATCTTTTAACCAAGTCATTGACTGATCAGTCGAGAGCCAACCAGCTATCGTAGCGGGGAACAGAATAATACTAGAAGCGAAGATAGGCGGTATTACACCAGACATATTCAACTTCAAGGGAAGGTGCGAACTCTGCCCTCCAAATACCTGCTTCCCTACTTGACGCTTAGCATAGTTAACTAATATTTTCCTTTGTCCTCGCTCAACAAAAACCACAAATCCAGTTACACAAATTATCGCTATAAATATACCTAAGGCGATAAGAAAATTCATTGCGCCTGTTCGAACCAACTCAAGAGTTCCACCTATAGCAGCAGGCAAACCAGCCGCTATTCCAGCAAAAATAATGAGTGATATTCCGTTACCTATGCCACGCTCAGTAATTTGCTCTCCAAGCCACATCAAAAAAATAGTCCCGGTTACCAATGTAACAACTGTTGTTACAATAAAAAAAGCACCTGGATCTATTACTAATCCAGGTTGCGCTAGCAATGCCATTGATATTCCATAACTTTGAATTAATGCTAATGCCACCGTCCCATAGCGAGTATATTGTGTTATTTTTCTTCTTCCAGATTCGCCTTCTTTTTTTAGCGCCTCAAGATATGGAATTGCTACACTTCCTAGCTGCATTATAATGGATGCCGAAATATATGGCATTATACCTAATGCAAATATTGAAAAGCGCGATAACGCTCCCCCAGAGAACATATTAAACATACCCAATATGCCTCCTTCCTGCGTATCGAATAAATTCTTCAAAACAACCGGATCTATACCAGGCACGGGTACATGCGCACCAATTCGGTAAACTATTAGCGCAAATAACAAAAACCACAACCTACGTTTTAGATCCGAATATCTATTCGCACTTTTATTAAATTTATTTGCAGCCAATCCAATTCCTTTATTAATTCAACAGTCCCGCCAGCATTAACAATAGCCTTTCTTGCATTCTTTGATATTGTTAATCCTTTTATCATTAAAGCTGTTTTAATTTCTTTATCGTATAAAACTTTTACAGATCGAACAGATTTAGAGATTACTCCAGTCTTCTTTAAATCTTCAATACCATCAATTTTTTCAAATGCATCAGAAATTAAAGAAAGTCTGATTTCTTTAACTAATCTATTGCAAGGGGATTTAAATCCACGTTTTGGCAAGCGTCGATGTAAAGGCATTTGGCCGCCCTCAAAACCTATTTTATGAAAGCCACCTGCTCTGGATTTCTGTCCTTTATGGCCACGTCCGGCAGTCTTACCATTTCCCGAACCAATACCTCTACCCACTCTTTTCCGAGATTTTTTAGTGTCTTCGTTAGATTTTATGTTATTTAAATACATTTGCTACTCAACCTTAACCATATATGCAACCTTATTTAGCATACCCCGAAGCGAGGGACTATCTTGTAATATCGCAACACTGTTAATCTTCTTCAATCCTAGTCCTACAACGATTCGACGATGAGAGTCTCTTTTTCCAATCAGACTCTTAATTAATCTCACACTCAAATTCTTATTATCATTTTCTGTCATTTCGATCCTCCTGTTATTTCCTCTAGATTTTTATTTCTTTTGGAAGCTATCATTGAAGGCGTGCGTATAGACTCGAGTCCCTGTATAGTAGCTCGGATAACGTTATACGGATTAGTTGATCCAATACATTTAGCAAGTATGTTACTTATACCCATAACTTCAAAAATCGCTCTCATCGGCCCACCTGCAATTATACCGGTCCCCTCAGAAGCAGGCTGCATATAAACTTTAGCGGCCCCATGCTTTCCAATCACGGCATGCTGAAGTGTGCCATTTTTTAAGTCAATTTTCACCATTTTACGGCGGGCTTCATCCATAGCTTTTTGTACGGCAACGGGCACCTCTCTTGATTTCCCTTTTCCCATCCCAATTCTACCGTTACCATCTCCCACAACAGTCAATGCTGCAAAAGCTAGGATACGACCGCCTTTCACAACTTTAGTGACACGATTAATTGAAACCATTTTTTCTTTAAGATCATCGGCTTGATTCTCATTTGCCGAGGAAATATTTTGCAGTTTTGAAGCTCTAGACATTAAGATTCCTCATCTCAAAATTTGATACCACCATTTCGAGCACCCTCAGCTAATGCTCTGACCCTACCATGATACTTATATCCAGATCGATCGAAAGCTATAGTATCAATACCAAGCTCTTTAGATTTTTCAGCTAATCTTTGACCAATATATTCAGCAGCTTTTACTGTACCGCCATTTGGTATTTTATTTCTAACTTCGCTCTCAAGTGTTGATGCGCTAACCAGCACCTTATTATTACTGTCATCTATTATTTGTGCATATATATGCTTATTACTGCGATGTACTGATAGCCGGTAAGCTTTAAGCAATGCTATTTTAGCTCGTGTTTCACGTGCTCGACGCAGACGGGATAGCTTAAGGGTTTTCATGTTTTTTTACTATATATTATTTTTTCTTGGTTTCTTTAAGCGTTATAACTTCATCAGAATAACGCACTCCTTTACCTTTGTACGGCTCTGGACGACGAAATGAACGTATTTCAGCCGCAATCTGCCCTACCTGTTGCTTATTAATTCCTTTAATCACAACCTCTGTTTGTGTTGGTGTTTCAACAGTGATTCCACTAGGCATTTTATAAGCAATTGGATGTGAAAAACCGAGACTCATGTTTAATATATTACCAGCAGCCTGAGCACGATATCCCACGCCAATAATATTTAACCGTTTTTCAAAACCGGCAGTTACTCCAGCTATCATGTTGTTAATTAAAGATCGCATCGTTCCTGACAATGAATGCGCATGTTTGGTAGAATTTGTTGAATTAACAAGCAATATATTATTTTCACTAGATATCTTAATATGCTCATTAGATATCTCTTGATGCAACGAACCTAACGGACCCGTAATAACAATTTCACTATTAGATATAGTGACATTCACATTACTCGGCACTTGAATTGGTTTTTTACTGATTCGCGACATTTCATTTACCCCTTAAGCAACAGTACATAGAACCTCGCCACCCACACGGTTCAGTCGTGCTTTTTGTTCAGTCATCACACCTTTCGAAGTTGATATAATTGCAATTCCTAGACCATTCATTACCCGCGGCAATTCGCTACAAGATTTATATACTCTTAATCCAGGACGGCTAATTTTAGATATTTTTTCTATTACAGGATATCCATTGTAGTATTTTAGCTTGATTTCCAAATTTGTTTTTCCTTTATCTACACCTATTTGAAAATCTTCAATATAACCTTCTTCTTTAAGCACCTGGGCGATAGCTTTTTTTAATCGAGAGGAACTCATGAGCACTGAGGATTTTTGAGATAATTGCCCATTTCTTATGCGGGTTAACATATCAGCTATCGGATCCGTTAGACTCATAATTTACACCTATCAAAACCTTCTTGAATTTATCTTAAAATTTATATTAATTGTGTTTTTCAATTACAAAGATAATACTTACCAACTCGCTTTCATGATTCCTGGTATTTGTCCACTCATAGCAAGTTCTCTTAATTTACTTCGCCCCAAACCGAACTTTCGATAATAACCCCTAGCTCTTCCAGTCAGCTCACATCTGTTTCGTAATCTTGTTAAGCTAGAATCTCTTGGCAGCATTTGCAATTTCTTTCTAGCCTCATCCTTTTCCTGATAACTTGCTTCATTATCATTTATGATGAGTGTTAAGGATTTCCTAACACTCAAGTATTTTTTTACGATTTCTTGCCTTTTTAAATTTCTATTAATAATTGCCTTTTTAGCCATCCTAGTCTCAACTTTTAAATGGAAATTTGAAAGCCGCAAGCAATGCCTTTGCTTCCAAGTCAGTCTTTGCCGTAGTCGTAAGAGTAATATTCATTCCTCTCAGTGCATCAATTTTTTCATATTCAATTTCAGGAAAGATAATCTGCTCTTTAATTCCCATGTTATAATTTCCTCTGCCGTCAAATCCCTTACCTGAAATTCCACGGAAATCCCTGATTCTAGGAATAGCAACATTGATTAATCTATCTAAAAATTCGAACATTCTTTTACCACGTAGAGTAACCATACATCCTATGGGATAGCCAACTCTTACTTTAAAAGCCGCGATGGACTTCCTCGCTTTTGTTGTTATTGGCTTCTGACCGCTAATGCTCTCAAGATCATTAAGAGCATTTTCAATTTTTTTCTTATCCGATGTAGCGTCGCCCACACCAATATTAAGCGTTATTTTGGTGATCCGCGGCACTTCCATAACTGATTTATAATTAAATTGAAGCATTAGCTCTTGCTTCACAGTTTGATTATAAAATTCCTGTAGTCTGGCCATTTATTCTATATATCCCCTTATTAAGCGCCAATCAGATCGTTATTAGATTTAAAAATACGTATTTTAATATTATTATCGTTAAATCTATAACCAACCCTATCAGCTTTTTTAGTTGTAGGATTATAGATCGAAACATTTGACACATGTATGGGTTTTTCAAACTCAGATATGCCACCCACTATACCCTTTGATGGATTAGGTTTTACATGCTTCTTCGTCTTATTTAACCCTTGAATTACTACGTAGCTATCGGTCTCATAACGAAGCACTACACCTCGCTTACCTTTATCTTTTCCGCAGCAGATTATAACCTCATCACCTTTCTTTATTTTCTTCATATTAATACCTGAATACTTTCATATTACTTCGGGCGCTAGTGACACTATCTTCATAAACCGCGATGTCCGCAGCTCTCTTGTAACCGGACCAAAAATACGTGTTCCGATAGGCTCTAACTTTGTATTTAGAATTACCGCAGCATTCCCATCAAATTTGATCAACGATCCATCAGATCTCCGAACTCCCTTTGCTGTACGAACAACAACCGCATTATAAACCTCACCTTTTTTTACTCTTCCGCGAGGCGCCGCATCTTTAACAGCAACTTTGATGACATCACCTATACCTGCATATTGCCGCTTAGATCCTCCCAGTACTTTAATACACATTACGGATCGAGCGCCTGTGTTGTCAGCAACATTAAGAATTGTCTGAGGTTGAATCATTGTGTCTTAATCCATGTAGAATAAGTAAAAAAAAACAGTTTGAAATCTTTTTTAATTTAGCATCATCTCGATTTGTAATCGTGTTGCTTATCTTCAAGATAATTTAATAACTCTTTTGTATTTAAATACTGCTTTATATTTGAATTTGATTTAGCCAACTTCCTTTAATTAACGCTCAGCAATTTGATTGCCCGCCATGCTTTTGTTTTGGATACAGGCCTTGTTTCCTGTATTAATACAATATTACCTAAATTAAATTGATCATTTTCATCGTGGGCATGAATTTTTTTTGAACGTGTAATAGTTTTCCCATAAAGAGGATGTTTTATTTTTCGTTCAACTAATACTGTTATTGTTTTACTCATTTTATCACTTACTACTCTGCCGATGAGTGTATTTGGCTTATTATTTATACTCATAACATTTTAATTCTTTGATTAAGTTCTGTTCTAATCCTAGCAATATCTCGCCGAACATTTCGTAATTGAGATACATTTTCAAGCTGTTGTGTAGCATGTCTAATCCGCAAATTAAAATGGCTTCTCAATAATGACATTAATTCGGTTTTTAATTCATCATAATTTTTTTTCTTTAGCTCATTTGCTTTCATTACTTTAATTTCCTATATGCCGGACTATAAAGAGTGTCCTTATTGGCAACTTAGCTGCAGCAAGCCTAAATGCTTCCCTTGCCAATTGCTCATCAACCCCATCCATTTCATATAGCATTTTTCCCGGCCTTATTTCAGATACGTAATATTCAGGATTACCTTTTCCTTTTCCCATCCTAACTTCAGCAGGTTTTTGAGAAATAGGCTTATCAGGAAATATCCGGATCCAAATTCTTCCCCCTCGCTTTATATGCCTTGTCATAGCCCTACGTGCCGCCTCAATCTGCCGGGCCGTTATACGTCCTCGGCCTACAGCCTTCAATCCGTATTCGCCAAAGCTTATTTTATTGCCACAAGTAGCTATCCCAGTATTTCGCCCCTTATGCTGTTTGCGATATTTAGTTCTTGCTGGTTGAAGCATTTTATTTCTTAATCCTTAATTAATTAAAAATATCGTATATTCTAGCCAGAAGAGATTTATAAATTAAAGCCATAAAGCCATATAAGTTATGTTCAAGAAGCTATTTCTTGATTAATTTTATTCGTACGTTTTTTATTTTCCTCTGCTACTAACGGATATGGACTGCTTGTATTTAGATCCCTATTTCTGGCTTCGAGCTGCTCCCCTTTAAATACCCAAACTTTTATTCCAATAATTCCGTAAGTTGTTCTGGCTTCAGAAGTTGCATAATCAACATCTGCCCGCAATGTATGTAGCGGCACTCGCCCCTCCCGATACCATTCTGTCCGTGCTATCTCAATGCCGTTTAGCCGCCCTGAACTCATAATCTTAATGCCATTCGCTCCCAGCCTCATTGCATTTTGTATTGCTCTTTTCATTGCTCTTCTAAACATAATTCTTTTTTCTAATTGTTGAGCAATGTTATCGGCAATCAATTGAGCATCAATCTCTGGTTTTCGTATCTCTTCAATATTTATATGAACAGGAATACGAATCATCTTCTCCAGCTCTTTCCTCAGAATCTCAATATCTTCACCTTTCTTACCTATTACAATTCCGGGCCGCGAACTAAATATAGTTATTCGTGCATTCTTAGATGGCCGCTCAATAACTACCTGTCCGACAGAAGCGTGCGCCAACTTTTTTTGTAGATATTCTCGTACTTTAATATCTTCGTTCAGTAGCTTTGAGAAAGCTCTTCCATGCGCAAACCACTTTGACGACCAATTCTTTAGCACAGAAAGACGAAATCCTGTTGGGTTTATTTTTTGTCCCATAATTTATAGGCAAGCTCTTTTATTTATTAATTATTAATCACTAACTGTTAATAAAATACGACATGTAGGTTTTACTATTCTATTGCCTCGGCCTTTCGCACGAGTGCTTAAGCGCTTTAAAGATGCTCCGCGATCGACCAATATCTGAGAAATGCACAATTCGTCAATATCTGCACCTTCATTATGCTCAGCATTTGCTATAGCTGATTCCAGAATTTTTAATATAATCGCAGATCCCTTTTTTGGACTAAAAGTTAATAACTCAATTGCTTTTGTAACTTGCAATCCTCTGATTTGATCTGCCACTAAGCGACCTTTTTGTGCAGATAGACGTATACTGGGCAATACTGCTGTTGCTTGCATAATTTGTGCTCCTATTTTCTAGACCCGGCTGCTTTTTTATCGCCTGAGTGGCCTTTGAAGGTGCGAGTGAGTGAAAACTCTCCTAATTTATGTCCCACCATATTCTCAGTAATATATATTGGTATATGCTGTCTGCCATTATGCACAGCAATAGTCAAGCCAATAAAATCAGGAACGATCGTTGACCGTCGAGACCACGTCTTAATTGGTTTTTTGTCATTGTTTGTTCGAGCAACGAGTATTTTGTTATAAAGACTTACATCAACAAACGGACCTTTTTTTACAGAACGCCCCATAAAACTTAACCCTTCTTAGAATATCGATGACGTACAATCATGTTATCTGTACGCTTATTTCTTCTAGTACGAAATCCTTTAGTAGGCAATCCCCAAGGACTCACCGGATGTCTACCTGCCGCAGTCTTACCTTCTCCACCACCATGTGGGTGGTCTATTGGATTCATTGCCACACCACGAACTGTTGGTCTAATACCGCGCCATCGCCGTGCTCCAGCTTTTCCTAGCGAAATCAAGCTCTGCTCATCGTTTCCTACAACACCGATTGTAGCCCTACAATCAATATGTATTTTACGTATTTCTCCCGAGCGTAATCGAATTTGTGTATAACTACCCTCACGAGCAAGTAATTGAGCAGATGCTCCTGCAGACCGAACCAACTGAGCGCCCTTTCCAGGCTGTAACTCAATACAATGCACTGTACTACCTATTGGTATATGTCGCAACTGCATTGCATTCCCAGTTTTAATTGGAGCTTTTACTCCGCTTATCAATTTATTGCCAACCTCAATATCTTTAGGAGCAATAATGTAGCGTCTCTCTCCATCCATGTAACACAGCAATGCTATGTTTGCACTACGATTAGGATCGTACTCTATTCTTTCTACATTTGCGAGAATGCCATCTTTATTACGACGAAAATCTATAATTCGGTAATTCCTTTTATGCCCACCGCCTTTATGACGAAGAGTGATGCGTCCACTATTATTACGTCCCGCAGTATTTTGCTTTTTTTCAACCAGTCCAGAATAAGGTTTACCTTTATGCAAATCCTTATTTACAATCCTAATTACTGCGCGCCGACCAGGAGAAGTTGGTCTAACTTTTTCTAAAGTCATTACTTATCCTCTCCCTGTATGAGTTCTGAAAAATTGATTTCCTGTCCTTTTTTGATGCCCACATATGCTTTTTTCCAATTTGATCGCTTCCCTAAGTTTCGACCAAATCTTTTCTCTTTTCCTTTAACATTTGATATTTGCACCTTAGTAACTTCAATTTTTTGAGATTTCCACAGGTACTCAATAGCAGCTTTAATCTCAACTTTATCAGCACTAGGAAGCACACGAAAAACTATTTGGTTATTCTTTTCAGCAATCAATGTAGCTTTTTCAGATATTTGAGGTGCTAGAATAATTTGTAGCGCTCTTTCATGATTGATACTACGCGATCTCATTTTAGCAATTCCTCAATTTTTGTTGCTGCTCCACGACTAATTAGAACATGGCTATGCTTTAATAAGCTTATTGGATCTATGTGCGATACATCAATAACATTTACCATTGGAACATTTCTTGATGATAAATAAAGATTATTATCAATCTCTTCTGTAATAATCAGCACATTAGTTAAATCTAGAGCCCGCAGTTTGTTTATAAACTCCTTTGTTTTTGGAGTATTAACAATAAACTCCTCTATTAAGTGCAACCTATTTTCACTTAGTAAACGGGAAAGAATCGTGCATATCCCCACTCGATACATTTTTCTATTTACTTTATGAGCAAAATTCTCTTGCGGGCTACTAGGGAAGATCCTCCCCCCTCCTCTCCACAAGGGATTGGAAGCAGCGCCTACTCTAGCCCTACCTGTTCCCTTTTGCCTCCAAAGCTTATGCGTAGATTTCGTGATATCTGATCGGCCTTTCTGAGCACGTGTACCACGCCTCGCATTCGACATATATGCTGTTACAATTTGATGAACTAGTGTTTCATTGTAATCCCTTCCAAAAACTGACGCAGAAATTGATATTTCACTAGCCGTTCCATCAAAACCGATACATTTAGCTTCCACTGCTGGCCCCTATTCCTTCACGATTTATTTATTTTTACTGCAAAAAATATATAATCTCTTATTTAACTCTTGCCTTACTCTTGATGCCAGTTCGCAGTAACACTATTGACTCTTTGGCTCCTGGCACAGCACCTTTCACATGAATTAACTCTCTATCAACATCTATACGCAAAATCTCAAGATTCTGAATTGTACATTTCTCGCCACCAAGTCTTCCAGACATTTTCTTTCCTGGAAAAACTCGCCCTGGATCCTGCGCCATACCAATCGAACCGGGAACATTATGTGATTTTGAATTTCCATGACTCGCCCTGTTTGATGAGAAATTATGCCTTTTAATTGTTCCAGAAAAACCCTTACCAATGCTTTTGCTGGTCACATCAACAATCTGACCGACATGAAACATGCCTAACCCTAATCTCATTCCCGCTTTAAACTCATTTAATTCTTCCGGGTTCACACGAAACTCTTTGATAACACGCCCAGCCTCTACTCCAGCATTTGCGAAGTGCCCCTGAATCGGTTTAATTAATCGATTAGCATGTTGCTTTCCATATGTTACCTGTATCGCATTATACCCATCAGTCTCAACTTTTTTAATTTGAGTAACTCGATTATTCGATACTTCCAACACCGTTACAGGCAAACTATCTCCATTATCAGTAAAAATCCTAGTCATCCCTATTTTTTTACCGATCAAACCTATATTCATCAATCTATTCCTTTGCTGAGATCTTTATTGGAAAGCTAGTACTAGCACTATTTTCAATATTTCTTATAGCTCTATAACTTAATCTCTACATCAACGCCTGCAGGCAAATCAAGCTTCATCAACGCATCTACTGTTTTATCAGTTGGATCTAATATATCCATTAAACGTAGATGAGTACGAATTTCAAATTGATCCCGTGATGTTTTGTTCACATGCGGAGAACGCAACACATCAAAGCGCTCAATGCGCGTCGGCAGTGGAACTGGCCCTTTAACAACCGCGCCTGTACGCTTTGCTGTTTCTACAATTTCCATTGCTGATTTATCTATCAATCGGTAGTCAAATGCTTTCAAGCGGATACGTATTTTCTGGTTTTGCATATTAATCCTGGGATAAGTAAGTCATATTCAGATTCCTGAATTAGATCATTATCTTAATTACCAATAACTCTACTCAATAATTTTAGCTACGACACCAGCCCCAACAGTTCTACCACCCTCACGAATTGCAAAACGCAACCCCTCCTCCATCGCAATTGGCGCA
>NZ_FNPQ01000067.1:0-8445 GCF_900107335.1 Nitrosomonas sp. Nm58
CACCGAATGGATCGTTGCTGGTTACAGGGAAAACTGGGCGATGCGCTCCATGCAGTACTGTGTGCAACGGGTTACAACCTACGCTGGTTGCTGCGAGCAATGGTTCGCCTGGGGCTGAAGACGGCTTTTTTACGCATTTTATTGCTTCAGCTGGTCAATTCTATCAGGAGCGAACTTCTGACTGTTGATGTGAATACTCGGCATGCTAAATCTATATTAGCAGCCGGGTGAATTTTGCAGGGCCGACTACCTATATGGCCACCGACAGAGGCGAAAAGCCGCACAAAATACCTTTTGAAGCATCAGAGCGAAAACTGGTCAAGGCAGACTTCCAGTACCATGAAGCCGATAATACCTTCACCTGTTCTGCTGGACAGACTTTAGTGATGATCAGCGAATCAAAAGCGGGCGAGCGGGTATATCAGGGCCGTAATGAAATCTGTGCCGACTGTCCGTTGCGCAACCGTTGTTGCCAATCGGAAAAAGGTCATGCCCGTACCATCACTACGGATGATAAAGAATCGCTGCGTCAAGACATGAAGCGCAAAATGGCAACCGCTTCAGCTCAAAGCGTTTACAAGCAACGCAAAGTCATCGTGGAGCCGGTCTTTGGTCAAATCAAGAATAGCGGATTTCGTGGTTTCAGCGTGCGGGGCAAAGAAAAAGTTGCCGGTGAATTTGCCATGATCTGTGCCGCCCACAATTTCAAAAAAATTACCAAAGCCATTTTAACGGGATTAATCCGTCCAGCGTTTACCGATTACGCGACAAACCTTGCAAGATGAGGAAAAACACAGCAAATAAAGCCAAAAAACAGAGGAAATTGACTAAAAACAGTCATTTTAAAAATTATTACCAGTAAAATTTTAAATCACTCTCGTAAAGGAGCGTTCTACTCGATCTACGTGGGCATTCTCGGACAAGCTCCTAGTTCCCTCGGGTAATTTCCCACGAGCTGTTTCCAAGAGGGTCTGCGAAACGCTTCCAGGTGCTATAAGCCCCAGTCATCTGGATCACTATTCGAGGAAACAACCTGTCCTTCCCCCATGTTCGAACTGAACAAAGTGAATGCGAGCATTCTCGCCCGCTCTTGTTTGTAGTCATACTCTTTTTGATATTTTGAAGATAAAAACTCAATTCCACTGAATTCCTTCACAATCTAAAAGTCCCCAAGTGACCACATCTTAACTTTGTCTTCTGTTTTCTGAATGGTGTCAAAATCGGTATATATATATTGTTACTGAACCATCAGCACTTTCCTCCACCAAAGCCCAGTCAGCCATCACGGTATTAGCTACTAAAGTCAATATTAAAGTTAGCCGTTATCTTTTTCATGCGTATTTGATTACTCATTCTCCGTTTTTTTATCACACGAGCATATTAGCACCTCATAGAAGTGGCGCCCCAAAACGGGTAAGTGGTTGAACTCCGATAATGCTAATTGAAGAGAGCAATGATGATAAACAAAAAACGTAAACAATATCCTACAGAATTCGTGACGAAGGTAACATTGGCAGTGCTTCATCAGAGCTGGGCTTTGGCGAGTTCATCAATCAGAAACTGATTAATATTGCACCAGCCGGTTCCCCGCCGTGGGGACCAGTCGCCTTCGGCTAAAAAGCATGCAATTTTCCAACTGAATTTTTTAGAGTCAAACTTTTTCCCGATTCACATAGCAAAAGAGGCCGTATATTTTTCATATTCACTTACGTTAAGGTAGAACGACTACTCTTCAGATCTTGATAGAATTCCCCTTGAATTCGGTCAACATAATCAATTAAATTGTTCTTTGACAAACCGTATTCTTTAAGTGGCGATTCAATTGGACAGCTGATGATATTGATTAAGTGACCAAAAGCAGACGTATCTAATGTGGTAGGTTGATCTCCTAGAAAATATCGCTTACTTCCAAGGTTTGCTGATAATGCATCAATATCTTGTTTGCCTAATGTAAAAATTTCTTCCGCTTGATGTCTGCCGGTGCCATGACCATAAATTTGCCGTTTGATTTTTGGACGCCATCTATTAGCAACAATGTCCCGGATAATGGGTGGCAGCCCTCCAAAAATTGCTTTCTTGTTGACTTGCCAATTTTCGTCTGTGTATTGCCAACGTGAATAAAGCAAAACCCAAAATAAATGCTCATCGAGTAAACGCTGCATGGCTACTGATACCGCCAATCCCGTATCACTTAGACCTTTGTCTAGGTCTTTATAGGTTGATTTAAGGTGGCTAATGATAAAACGAGAATCGCCTATTGCTTCACTGTTATCTTTAATATAGGGCAATTTACCTTTGGGAGCACTAAAAGGTAATGCCGGTTTGATTTCGTATTCAATGCCAGCTATTCGCAAATACGTTTCGATTTTGCAGCAAAAAGGACTTAAGTTCGGAATCCCCCATGTGCGTTCAAATTGGTAAAGTTTTAACATGCTATTGATCCTTGTCATCATTGTTAGCAATCACAAGTTGATTGTATAATGCAAGTAACTATGCACTAAGAGCTTGCACTATGCAAGTCAATATAATCTATAAGTTTGCTAAATGTGAGTGATCAAGCTCTCCTTTTATTTTTTAAGGAATACTAATTTATGACTGATGAGCTGGATAAACCAATATTCGAGCGATCATGCTGCCCAATTACTTGCTCACTCGATCTCCTGGGTGATAAATGGACTTTGTTGGTTATCCGTGATCTGCTATTGGGTAAAAAACGCTTTCAAGAATTCCTGGAATCTCCAGAACGAATTGCCACCAATATATTGGCAGACAGACTAAAGAAAATAGAAACTGCTGGGCTTGTCATTCCACAAACATATCAACTGAAACCAGTTCGTCATGAATATGTTCTGACAAAAAAAGGAGAGGATCTTAAACCTGTACTTCAAGCTCTAGTTAAATGGGGAAAAACATATTACTCTGGTACTAAAGTTTTTGAAGCTGTTGAGCGACGAGTGGCTGGATAAGTAAGGGTCTAACAACAGAAACAGGGAGTCACATGTTCGCAGTAGCAGCAATTTACCTAGAGGGTTAAAGTCCCGTCCCAGGAATTGTTCATACGCCTTGGTAGTACAGAGAGCAGTGTTCAAGTAATTAAGAGTCGCGAGTTTCTAAACAACCTCCACGATGCAGAGCGTATGGAGCACCAAGTGGAAACAAAAGCATAAGTCCGGCGCTCACCCCGACACCCTAACCGATGTATTCCGATATTATCTCTATAGAACAACGAGTTATTCATAGATAACTTCTCATTCCTGTCTCATACCAGTGACCGTCAGATTAACAGGTGTTTTAATTAACTGTTTTTATTGAAGATATACCCGCTAGTGCTCGCCAATCATCGTCAGATTTGTCACGCTTCTTTTGCAATAATCTGGAAATAAAATAACTTCTTAGTATGGCTGCGCGATAGGCGAGCATTTTGATTATACTCCTCGCACTTCAAAATTTGGTTTTCGTAATCCCTCATCAATACCTTCTCCCAGCGGGAGAAGGTATTGATGCCGAATTTTGAAGTGCGAGGAGTATAAATCTTTGCGGGTTTGGTCCATTGTTTGCAACGGGGTGCTTTATTACTCTAGCTACATCAAACCACCTTGGTTCAGAAAAGATAAATCATAGCGCGAATCTATTTTTTTACGGATAATGTAATAGAACCACAATTCATAGCTTATCGGGAAATATTTCTTGTAATAAATAACCGCTGCTCTCAGCTATTCAGAAATTTTCTTGTAGAGTTTGAGGGGAACCATTCTTTTTTTCCGCATACGAAGATTGAGCATCTCTACTGTGACGGAAAAAGCCATTGCAAAATAAATATAGCCCTTTGGCACATGCACACCGAACCCCTCCACCATGAGCATGACGCCCACTAGAATGAGGAACGAAAGAGCAAGGATTTTGATCGTAGGATGTTCATCCACAAAGTCTCCGATAGTCTTTGCCGCCATCAGCATCACGATTACTGCCAGAATAATAGCAATCGCCATGAGAGAAACCTGATCTACCAGGCCGACCGCCGTGATGATTGAATCCAATGAGAATACAATATCCAACACCGCAATCTGGAGTAGCGCCATTCCCAGGCTGGTGGCTACAATCAAACGGCCAGTTTCTTCTATTCCTTCTAAGCTGTTATGGATTTCATACGTAGCTTTGGCGACCAGAAACAGCCCGCCCCCAATCAGAATCACATCACGTCCTGAAATTTCATATGAAAGCAATTTAACCCACGGCTCAGTTAATCCCATTACCCAGGAAATCGAAAATAGCAAAGCCAAGCGCGTGATCATGGCAAGGCCAAGCCCCATTCTTCTGGCAAACGCACGTTGACTTTCGGGAAGGCGCCCGACAAGTATGGAGATAAATATAATGTTATCGATCCCGAGAACAATTTCTAGTGCAGTTAATGTACCTAATGCTATCCACGCTTCAGGACTTGCTAGCCATCCAAATATCATGGTTTCCTCTTCTTTCTTTTGACGGTCATAAACTGGGGACAGAACTCACTGTTAATTATTCATCGAACCCAAGGCTGATATCAGCAGGTCAGCTCAGTTGGTTTTTCATAATGTTTCTCAACAGACCTGCCTTCTACAGATACAGTAAGCATAAATATCTTTTTAAGCAAAAATAAATTTACTGATAATCCATTGTGTTGTCAAAAACACAGAAGAATGTTTCAAAAAAGGTTTATCTTCTAGACAAGATTATAAGGAACAGATTATGAAATGGCTCGCAGGAATTATTGTATTGATTTTGCTAGTAGTATCAGAAAAATTTAGAAAATTTGCAGGGGTTTTTGTTTTGGTATGTGCTGTTGGTGGCTTGTTATTTTGGCAGTATCACGAATATGAAAAGAATAAATCCAGAAACAGGATTTCGCCTTCAGAGTTAGTTTTAAAAAATGTTTCATTTAAGCTCTCACACAGTAGCTATGAAATGACGGGACGTATAATCAATAACTCTGAAAAATTCACTTTGAATGGTGTGCAATTAAAAATTACCATTAAAGATTGTGCGAATAACAATAATATTGATTGCATTATTTTTTCAGAAAAAAATGAATATATTTATGTCTATATTCCACCGAAACAAGCCAGAGATTTCAGAAAAGATATTTCTCTATATTCGGATCAGATTAAAGAGGATAGGCTGGTTTGGAATTATTCGGTAGAATTTGCTGAGTCAGAATAGACAGCAGTTTGTCTATCAGTAGGAATCACATAAAATAGTGTATTGTCACATTGTTGTGGTAAAGCATATGTCGATCTTAATATGTAACAAGTGTTTAACCCCATATAATTAAGAAGTTATTATTATCAAGCCTTATCTTTTTTCAATTTGAACTACTTCTTTCTGGATTTCAGCTTTTATCTTCTTGGTATCGGACTGGTTTTGTAGGGACTCTTTATTTTCAATTTCAACTTCTTTAATAAAAACCGCATAGTCGCTGGGGTAGATTGTAAAACCCGAGATTTGAGCATAAACCCTTGTAAGAATAGCGCTAAAATATAAAATTATTGCTGAATAATAGACCCAGAGCATAATAATCACGATGGAACCTGCTGCTCCGTAAGTTGAACTTACATCACTGTTAGATAAGTAAAAAGTAATAGCAGATTTTCCTATCATAAAAAGGAAAGCAGTGGTTATAGCGCCAACAATGATATTTCTCCATCTAATCTTTGCATCAGGCAAGATTTTGAATATGCAAGAAAATATAAAAGTAATGACAATAAAAGTCAGAATGAGATTAAGAGAATAAGTGAGATAGACAGTAGTAATCGGAAACATTTTTTGTAAGCTTTCCATTAAAACTTCCAATGCAGCATTTAACACCAGAGATACTAATAGAATAAATCCTAGTGAAACAACCATTGAAAAGCTCAGAAAGCGGTTAATAATGAGTTTTATAAAACCTGTTTTAGGCTTGGCTTTTAAACGCCAGATATGATTGATTGATTCCTGAATTTCCACAAATACTCCGGTAGCTAAGAACATAAGCATAACTACACTACCGGCGGTTGATAGTGTGCTTCTTTCAGAGATTGCAGCATTTTTAATCATTTGCTCTACTTGATTTGCTGCTTGTGAACCCATCAATTCTGTAAGTTGAGGATAAAGTTCTCCTTCTATAGCTTCTGCACCAAAGAAAAATTGAACGATTGTTATAATAATAATGAACATAGGCGCCAGCGCAAACAAGGTATAAAAAGCAAGAGATGCGCTCATTTTGAGTACATTGACTTCGACGAATTCAGAAATCACTTCTTTAAACACAAGCCATACATTATTGAATGTTAATTTCATCAGTGGAAGCAAATAATATTGATAAATCTAGAATATAAGGTTTATAGTAAAATCGATTAAAGGCATAAATGTTTATGGGGTTCTAGGGAATCTTGAAGATGTTAATCTACTCGAACATCCTTAAATCATTAAGTGTACCTATAGACCCAAAATGATGAAAGATCGCAGCTAGTAATTTACTGTCAGATTTATTGATAATTGCTTGTTTCAGTGATGAGCAATGCAAATTTAGATTCTTTAAACTCTTTGCTTTTATAAATATTTAGCTCGTCAGTTTTTAACTAAATCTGTGCTCAGCATTCATAATTTTTTATACGCTAACTCAATCACCAAAGTGCAGGCTAGCTGTGCTATATGCAGGGATAATCTCGACCATCATGTAGCTTTTGCTCTGATGGACATTTTGAGATGCTTTACTTGGAATTTTTTACTGCGATGCAAGCTTTGCCGCAGCAATCATATCCGGGCAAAAAGTTTTGCCATTGTCATAGACCTTTGACTGGCAGGTTATGTTTATTATACTCATCGCACATGAAATTTCGGCATTCAGGCACTACCGATGATTTGAAAATTATCGGTTATAGTCTGCGTAATTCTGCTTTGTAATGATCCGATGCTGTGAAAAAAGCTTCGCAAATGCTTTTGAAAAGTGAAAAAGTTTCATAATAGCGACCATACAGAATTTTCTTCTTGAAAAACTTCCAATAACGTTCAATTAAGTTCAGGTTGGGTGCATACGGTGGCAAAAATACGAGTTTTATTTTTGAGTCGTTGAGATAGTCACTGATCAGTTGGGATCGATAATAACGCGCATTGTCACAAATAATGTAAATCCATGCTGCTGTTGGATGGTGTGCCTCGATTTGCTGAAACAGTTGGATAGTCAATTGCGCATTGATGGTGTCATCATAGCGCACAATGGCCTGCAGACTAACCGTATTAATCGCGCCATTAATATTCAAGCGCTGCCGACCGGTATTGCTCCGAATTTCGCGATCCTGGCCGCGTTTGATCCATCCGTAACCGGCTACCGGATTATGATGGGGATGAGTGGCATCCATGAAATAAATAGGGGTCTTCGGGCGCTTTATTTGCCTTGAGTGCTTCATAGCATTGCACAAAGGCGCGTTGTTTCCCGGCACCAGTTTCGGCTTTTTATAAACAGAGCCTATTTGGCATAATAATTGGGTTATGCCGCTTTCGCTGTACGAGATACCTCAGGTTTGTTCGATATAATGCGCGATTTCTTTGGCAGTCAAATACAGATTTTTATGTAAATGCTGATCTAATGCTTGTTTCTGCAGCTCATTCAGAAAAGACTCGCTACTGCCAACCTCAAACTTCTGGAGTGCAGACAAGCCTCCCTTGCGATAACGCTTATAGTGATAGTGATTACGCACGGTTTCCCGATCAATCATGAGCGCTTCAGCCACTTGAGTAACCGACCAACCTTTTCCTAACAGGTAGACGGTTTTTAGCCGGTCAGCATAACGCTTGTCTGAGGTTTGACGGTGCGCTGATTCTAAATCGGCAATTTCTTGCGCAGTGGGCTGGTAACGTGATGACATATCAAAATTCTAATATATTTACAACAATACCACACTAACTTAAACCAATTTTTGATTCACGAGAAGTATAACTTTCCTACTTTTTGCAACAAAGCATGTATTGTATTTCTAGCGGCTCCTCTTTGAAAGGAGGAGCCGCTATTGATCAGATCAACCGTTACTTCTGCTCACATATACGATCAGCTTGCTCTTCCATTTCATCGGCCCTTCTCTCTGTAGACTCACGAGTGGCCTCGGCAGCACGATCAGTGGATGGGGAATCAATCATTCCTGGATCTCGTTTTTCTATCCGATCGGCCGCAGCTTCCCCACGATCACGCGTTATATCTGCTTTTTCTTCCTTTGTATCAGCTTTCTGTTCCAGTAGGTTTTCGTGCCTATTTTCTTCCCTTGAATCACATGCGGAAAGAGCGAACGCCAACATTACGACAGCAAATGCCGGTTTCAAATAATTATTCATCATAGATTACCTCTCAAGAAACACAATATATCCACATGATTAGTTGAATGATTTTTTAAGTTGATTGAGGAGCGGGAACGAGTTGCATACCAAGTTTTTCAGCGC